>SYEI01000312.1 GCA_005800865.1 Bacteroidota bacterium
ATAAATGGAACTAAGTATTACTCTTTGAATATTTCTGATTTTGAACCCAAAAAAGTGGATTATATTAAAATTAATACAGAACTGGGTTAAGTAAAAAATAAATTAAAATGGAAAACACAAAAATAAAACAAGTAATGAGTGCGGTATTCGAGGTCCCCTTTGAATCCATCGCCGATGATGCTTCTTCAGATAATATTGAGAACTGGGATTCTCTTAGACATTTAAATCTTATTCTTGCTTTGGAAGAAGAGTTTGGTGTTTCAATCCCGGATGAAGAAGTAGGAAATTTGGTAAATTACAAACTAATTGAACTGGTAATAAATGACATCCTTAAATAATATAAAGTATTTCTTAGATAACTTTGACTTGTATAATAGCCAAACTGCTTTAATTTGGCGTAATACCACTTATACTTATTCTCAACTTTCATCAAGAATAAACCATTGGCGATTTGCCTTAAAAGATTTTTCTCAAGGAACAATTGTTGGTTTAGAAAGTGATTTTTCTCCCGAAACAATTGCGATCCTATTTACGCTAATAGAAAAAAATGTTATCGTAGTTCCACTTGATATCAATCATTCAAATAAGAACTCAAAAAAAAATGAAATCGCTCAACTTGATTACTTAATTAAAGTAATAAAAGAAGACGAAATAAATATTACAAAAATTTATCCTGTTGTTAATGAGAAAAATGATTTATATAAAACTATTCAGCGACGCGGTGTTCCCGGTTTAGTTTTATTTACATCCGGCTCTTCAGGCGAACCAAAAGGTGCGCTTCATGATTTTTCTAAATTATTGGCAAAGTTCCATATTAAGCGTAATGCTTTATTAACTATTAATTTTTTATTGTTTGATCATTGGGGCGGATTAAATACATTATTTCACATACTATCTAATGGAGGAACGGTGGTTGTTTTGGAAAATAGAAATCCGGATTATGTGTGCGAATTGATCGAAAAATACAAAGCAGAATTATTACCTACATCACCAACATTTTTAAACATGTTGGTTTTAAGTCGTGCTTACGAAAGACATTCTCTTAAAAGTTTAAAAGTAATTAGCTATGGTGCAGAGCCGATGCCCGAAAGTCTTTTAAAACATTTAAATACGCTTTTCCCTAATATTAAATTACAACAAACCTATGGTTTAATAGAGTTAGGTGTGATGCGCTCTCAATCGCAAGATAACGGTTCGCTTTGGGTTAAAATTGGTGGCGAAGGCTTTCAGACAAGAGTAGTGGATGGGATCTTGCAAATTAAGTCGGATTCTGCCATGTTAGGTTATTTAAACTCAAAAAGTCCATTTACAGAGGATGGCTGGTTTATTACTGGCGATTCGGTTGAAGTAGATGGAGAATATTTTAAGATTCTTGGTCGTAAATCGGAAATGATAAATGTTGGTGGCGAAAAAGTTTTTCCGCAAGAGGTAGAAAATGTTCTTCTTGAGATACCGGAAGTAGAGGATGTGGTAGTTTATGCCGAAAGTAATGCGTTTACCGGAAAGATCGTTTGCGCTAAAATAAAGTACAACGGTACTGAAACAAAAGCAGAGGTAGTTAAGAAAGTAAAAACATATTGCCGCACAAAACTAGAGTCGTTTAAAGTTCCTGTAAAAATTGAGTTAGTAGATAAAACTTTTGAATCAGACAGGTTTAAAAAAAGCAGGGTAAATGGAAATTAAATTTGATACAACAATTGTGGGCGAGTTTATAATTTTGCGTAAAGCAGAACTTAGCGATGCTGAAGATATTTTCACTTGGCGATCGGGTCATTCTGGACGTTTTTTGCATCACCCTAAAGGATATTCTGTTGTGATGCAGGAAGCATGGATAAAAAGCAGAACCGATAAAGAGATCAATTATATTATCCAAGATAAAAAGACCTTAGAAAAAGTAGGTATGATCAGCATCTATGAAGTTAATACAGATGATAAAGTTGCAGAGGTTGGAAGATTACTTTTAAGTGATATCTATTTAACCAAATCAAATCCTTACGGTTTAGAAGCGTTATTACTTGGGTACAATTACGTTTTTAATGTGATGAATTTCAGAAAAGTAACTGGTATAATTGCTGCAGTAAATACCTCTATGGTTAAGCTTCAACTATTTTTAGGAATGAAACAAGAAGGTTATTTAGCTAAGCACACCCTTATAAATGGCAATTTTGAAGATTTACATATTTTGAGTCTTTTTAAAGACCAGTTTAACAATATATATACTAAGAAAATTAATTTTTTACTCAAAAGCTTTAAATAATATGAGTACTATTCCATTTCTTAATTTTGAACCAATGCATAAGTTAATTCGTTCTGAAATTATGCAATCATTTCAGGATGTTTATGATGCAAATTGGTTTATTATGGGTAAAAAAACAGAAGCATTTGAGAAGGAATACGCCGCATTTACTAATACAAAATATTCAGTCGGAGTTAGTAACGGCTTAGACGCATTACATTTATCTTTAAAGGCTTTAGGTGTTTTAAAAGGCGAAGAAGTGATTGTTCCATCAAACACATATATTGCAACCGCATTAGCAGTTTCTTATGTTGGTGCTAATCCAGTTTTTGTTGAGCCGGATGTCAATACGTATAATATAAATCCTGCAAACATTGAAGCTGCAATTACTTCTAAAACAAAAGTAATTATGCCGGTTCACCTGTACGGACAGGCTTGCGATATGGATGCCATTATGGCTATTGCCAAAAAACATAATTTATATGTAGTAGAAGATAATGCTCAAGCTCACGGTGCGACTTTTAATGGAAAGATAACAGGTAGCTTTGGAAATGCTAATGGAACAAGTTTTTATCCTGGAAAAAATTTAGGAGCATTAGGTGATGCTGGCGCTGTTTCAACTAACGATGAATCGATAGCAAAAAAAATTTCCATATTACGAAATTATGGTTCTGAAAAAAAATATCATAATGAGGAAATTGGGTTTAATATGCGTTTAGATGAAGTTCAAGCAGGATTTCTTTCAGTAAAGTTAAAGTACTTAAATGAATGGACAAATCAACGCAAAGAAATTGCCAAGCAGTATTATGAGGCTTTAAAAAATATTGGTGATATTGTATTGCCTACGGTTAATACAAATGCAACACATGTATACCATTTGTATGTTATAAAAACAAACTTTAGAGACGATTTGCAAAAGTATCTTTCTGAAAATAGAGTAGGGACTTTAATACATTATCCCATACCCCCTCATTTGCAAAAAGCATATTCATATCTTGGGTACAAAAAAGGCGACTTCCCATTAGCAGAAGAATTAGCGAACAAATCACTAAGTTTACCAATTTGGCCTGGAATGACGAAAAATGAAGTAATTTATGTTTGTGAAATAATTTCAAATTATTTTAGAAAACATTTATAAATTATTTTTAACAAAATAATTCAAAATATACATTTTAAGTATTTTTATGTATTTATATACCTTTTGTAAGCCTAACCATATTGCATATATAATTAAACAAATATAACATGGGCGCAAAACTAATGGCATTTGGCATTTATTTACCCGAATTTGTGCTGACCAATATTCAGTTGTCAAAAGATTTTGGAAGATGGGAGCCTGAAAAAATAGAAAGTAAATTAGGAATAAAAGAAAGACACATTTCCGAAGTAGATGAAACAGCAGGTGATATGGCTTTTAAAGCAGCTTTAAAAGTGTTACAGAATTATGATAAAAGTAAAATAGATATGCTTTTACTTTGTACGCAAAGCCCTGATTATTTCTTGCCTACTACTGCCTGTATACTTCAAAATCGTTTAGGATTAAAAACTGATTTATGCGCTTATGATTTTAATCTAGGTTGTTCAGGATTTATATATGGTTTAGCAATGGCAAAATCTTTCATAAATGCTGGTATAGCAACAAGTGTACTTTTGATAACCTCTGAAACTTACTCAAAGCATATCCATCCAAAGGATTTGGCACTCAAAACAGTTTTTGGAGACGGAGCTGCAGCAACAATTATTGAAAGCTCAAATCAAGATCAAATATTCGAATTTGTTTTAGGAACAGATGGTTCAGGTAAAGATAATTTAATCGTTTCAAATGGGGGGTTTAGAAACGCCTTCGACCCATTGGTTCAAGAGAAAACAACTGATTCAGATAATATCTATTCAGACAATCATTTGTTCATGAATGGTCCTGAGATATTTAATTTTACAAATATTGCTGTGCCAAAAGCCGTTGAGCAATGCCTTGTAAAAAACAAAATGTCACTAGATGAAGTTGATTATTTTATTTTTCATCAAGCAAATAAATACATGATTGAATATCTTAGAAAAAAAATAGGCATACCTAAGGAGAAGTATTATGTAAATATGTTATTAACCGGTAACACCGTATCTGCAACAATTCCTATTGCTATTGATGATGCACTTAAAAATGGTAAAATAGTTAAAGGCAATAAAGTATTGCTTTGCGGATTTGGCGTTGGATATTCTTGGGGTGCAGTAATAATTGAAGTATAATCATTAAAAATAAATTTATATGAAAAAAAATGAATTTGTAAGTCAGCTATCAGAATTTTGTGAGTTTGAAAATGAAAATTTTACGTTAGAAACACTTTTTAAATCAATAAATGGCTATGATTCACTTGCTGTAATGTCAATTATTGCATTTGTTGATGAGAATTTTAAAATGAGTTTAACTGCATCGCAACTGAATAAAATAACTGATTTTAATTCTTTAGTGGAACTTATAGGTAAAGATAAATTTGAAGATGAATAATCTACAAGGTAAACGTATTTTGGTAACAGGTGCATCTTCTGGAATTGGAAGAGCTGTTGCACAACAGGCAGCGTCTTATGGAGCTTCGCTAATTTTACTTGGTAGAAATAAGGAAAGATTAAAAGCAACCTATGATTCTTTACAAGGTTCTGGCCACGAATTTTATACTATTGATATTACAGATTACACCCGTGTTGACGAGATTATTCGTTCGTCAGTTGCAACTTTTGGTTTTATAGATGGTTTTGTGCATAGTGCAGGAATTGAAAAAACAATACCATTTAACGCTTCTACTCCAAATCTATTCAAAGAAGTTTTTGAAGTAAATGTATTTGCAGGTTTTGAGATAGCAAGGTTACTTTCAAAAAAAAACATAGTTAATCCTTCAGGAGCATCTCATGTATTTATAAGCTCAGTTAGTGCAGTTTCTGGTGAGCCAGGTAAAATTATTTATTGCTCTAGTAAATCAGCATTAACAACTGGTATCAAAGCGCTTGCTTTAGAACTTGCAATTAAAAAAATCAGATGTAATTGTGTTTTGCCAGGATGCGTTGATACTGATATGGTAAAAAAATTATTTGCTTCTATTCCAATTGAAGCTAAGCAATCAATTATAAATAAGCATCCACTTGGGATAGGGCAACCAGAGGATGTTGCTTTTCTAGTTTGTTTCCTAATCTCGGATAAAGCTAAATGGATTACTGGTTCTGAATATATTATTGATGGCGGCTATAGTAGTTAAACTATCTATAATCAAAAAGTTTTAAATGATATGCCGGTAGAAGTGTATATAATTCACAAAAGAGCGATTAAAAAATTTGAAATGTATTCATTTCGTCCTATTTGTAGTATAAATAATTAATAAATATTTTCTGAAAATATGAAAAACAGTTTTTCATTTATAAGCCTAACATATAACCATCAAAAATATATTATTGAACACTTGGAGAGTATAAAGTATTTAGTTTTAACATATGCGGATGAATTAGATGTTGATCTTATAATTAATGATGATGCATCTTCTGATTTGACTACTTTTTTGATTGATGAGTGGATCAGTAAGAATATTAAATTATTTAGGCATGTAAAAAAAAATTATAATAAAGTTAACATTGGTACTGTAGCTTCTTTATGTAACATAATAAAGTTAAATGAGGCCGAAAGATGGAAAATCGGCGCTGCTGACGATGTTTATTCGTATGAAAATATTTTCGAAAATACAATTCATGATGACCAGACTGCATTTCTTTCTGGATTCCCACTTTATATATATGATGGCGAATTGCAATCGAAAATAATTAGTGATTTACTCGTCATCTCTACCCAAGAGGTTTACAAAAGGAAGTCTTTATTATATCGATTTAAACACACTTCTTTTAACAATGCACCCAGTATGACATATTCTATGAAGTGCTTTAATAACAGTAAGGTTATCGAATATGTATCTAAATTTAAAATTGTAGAAGATTGGCCCTTACAACTTGCTATTTCTAAAGAATATAGTGACTATAAATTTAAATTAGTTTATAAAATATTTACGTACTATAGAAAAACATCAGGATCTGCTTATTAT
>SYEI01000313.1 GCA_005800865.1 Bacteroidota bacterium
GTGTTGACAATTTTTTCAATTTGGGCTAATTCTTCATCTGTAATTTTTGAGAAGTGAGAAAAGTCAAAACGTAAATATTCTTCATTTACTAAACTTCCTTTTTGTTCTACGTGTGTTCCTAAAACCTGACGTAAAGCTGCATGTAATAAGTGCGTTGCACTATGGTTGTTTTCGGTGAAGGTTCGTTTGCTTCTGTTTACTTTAGCTACAAAACTGGCTTCCATGTTTTCTGGTAATTTATCACAGAAATGAATAATGACACCGTTTTCTTTTTTTGTATCAGTGATGTTTATTTTCTCATTAATGTTTTCAATGGTTCCAGCATCACCAACTTGTCCACCACTTTCGGCGTAAAAAGGTGTTTTATCTAATACAATTTGAAACTGCTCTTTGTTTTTTGCTTTTACTTTACGGTAACGAATAATATTAGCCGTACATTCCAATTCGGAGTATCCTACAAATTCGGTTTCTGCAATCGTGTTATCAGACGATTTTTTATTTTTCTCAATCAACATCCAATCATCCGTATCTACAGAGGTTGCTGCACGAGAACGATTTTTTTGTTCAGTTAATAAACGATTAAATTCTTCTTCATCAATACTTAAATCATAACCGCGAGCAATTAAAGAAGTTAAATCTAAAGGAAACCCAAAGGTATCATACAGTTCAAATACAACTTTACCATCAATTACTTTCCCAGTGTGAGATGCTGTTAAATCTATACAAACTTGGTCAATACGTTTTAATCCAATTTCTAAAGTTTTGTAAAAAGAAATTTCTTCTTCTTTAATTACTTTTTCAATGAGTATTTTTTGCGTGTTTAACTCTGGGAATTGTTGCCCTAATTGATGCGCCAACGTTGGCACAATACGATACATGAAAGGCTCTTTAATATTCAATGATTGATAACCATAACGAATTGCACGACGTAAAATACGACGAATCACATATCCTGCGCCAGTGTTGCTTGGCAATTGACCATCCGCAATAGAAAACGAAATAGTACGAATATGATCAGCAATAACACGCATGGCAATATTGATAATCAATTGCTTTTTGTGTTTGTCTTCATCTTCTGGTTTGTAACGTAAGCCACTTAATTCTTCAATTTTATTTAATAAAGGAGTAAATACATCCGTATCGTAGTTAGATTGTTTTCCTTGTAAAACACGCACTAAACGCTCAAAGCCCATACCTGTATCCACATGTTGTGCAGGTAATTTTTCCAAACTTTTATCTGCCTTACGCATAAACTCCATAAATACGTTGTTCCACACTTCAATCACTTGTGGATCATCGTTATTTACTAAAGTAGCTCCATCAACTTTTGCTCTTTCTTCATCACTTCTTCCATCATAATGAATTTCGGTACATGGCCCACAAGGACCAGTATCTCCCATTTCCCAGAAGTTATCTTTTTTATTTCCTTTTAAAATTCTGCTTTCCTCCACATATAATTTCCATGTATCATAAGCTTCTTGGTCAAATGGTACATTCTCTTCCACGCTTCCTTCAAACACCGTAACATATAAACGTGATTTATCAATTTTATAGACCTCTGTCAATAATTCCCAAGCCCAAGCAATGGCGTCTTTTTTAAAATAATCGCCAAAACTCCAGTTACCAAGCATTTCAAACATGGTATGGTGATATGTGTCAACACCTACTTCTTCTAAATCGTTGTGTTTACCGCTAACGCGTAAACATTTTTGCGTATCGGCTACACGTGGAAATTTAATGGCAGCATTACCTAAAAATATATCTTTAAAAGGTGCCATACCAGAGTTAATGAACATTAACGTTGGATCGCCTTTTACTACCATTGGGGCAGAAGGAACGATTTCGTGACCTTTTGATTTAAAAAAATCTAAAAATGTTTGACGTACTTTATTTGATTCCATAGTGTTTTAAAAAGAAGTAGCGAATATACTAAAAACACTTGCATCGCAAATCACAAATTATCCACTTTTTAGCAAGATTTTGGCAATAAAATGGCTTTTATAAATCAATCATTTTGCTATATTTGCTAGCCTTTTCAGGAACATGTCAAAAGTTAAATATAAGTTCAATACCAAATCGCTTACCTACGAAAAAGTAAAGGTTACTTTTAAGCAGCGTTTATTGCAAGTACTGTCGTATTTGGCAATTGGAACCGTATTTGCTACCATAACGATGCTAATTGCTTACCGTTTTATTGATTCTCCAAAAGAAAAACAATTGCGTAGAGAGGCAGAAGTGATGCAATTGCAGTATAATTTGTTGAATCAAAAAATGAATCAAGTGCAAACGGTATTAAATGATTTACAAGACCGAGATGATAATATTTACCGTGTTATTTTTGAAGCAGAACCTATTCCAACGTCTATCCGTAAAGCAGGTTTTGGCGGCAGCGATCGTTACAAAGACTTGGAAGGATATGATAATTCAGAGTTGATGAAAGAGGCAACAGAACGTTTGGATAGAATCACCAAACAATTATATATTCAATCCAAATCTTTTGATGAAGTAGTGAAAATGGCGAAAGGCAAAGAGAAATTAATTGCTTCTATTCCTGCTATTATGCCTTTGAATAATAAAAATTTAAAACATGCTCCAAGCGGTTATGGCTGGAGAACGCATCCTATTTATAAAACACAAGAGTTTCACCCAGGAATGGATTTTACAGCAGAGCAAGGAACACCAATTTATGCTACCGGTGATGGAGTAGTGGAGGTGGCTGATGCTTCTGCGCAAGGATATGGAAATCATGTGGTGATTAATCATGGATTTGGGTATCAA
>SYEI01000314.1 GCA_005800865.1 Bacteroidota bacterium
AATTTTTGGTCATATAAACCAAAGCCCGTAAAATTTTTAATAGTAGCTTCTCCATCTGATGCGCTAGACAAAATCTTGTAAAAGAATTTTCTAACAGCAAACATGATAGGATTTTCTTTACTCTGTTTTTTTATCCCAATCACAATTTTAAATCCTTCTTCCCATTTTTCTAAAAACTGAGGAATCATTTCTGGCGGTTCTTGGAAATCAGAAACCATATAAATAACAGCGTCTCCGTGACACTGAATTAATCCATGAAAAGGAGAGCGAATCCAACCAAAATTACGCTCGTTAAAAATGACTTTTACGTTCTTGTTAGTTGCTGTGATTTCCTTTAAAATTTCGGGAGTTTTATCAGTAGAACAATTATCGATTAATACATGCTCATAAGTATATTGAGGTAATTTCTCAAATATTTTACCTATTGTTTCAATTAACAATCTAACGTTACCTTCTTCGTTATAGCATGGAGTTATAACTGAAATGTGTTTTTTCATATCAAATACCAAAAATAACATTTTTTGATAGAAAATAAGATTTATTTTATTAGATATTCGGGAGTTTGGTATAATAATTTTTAGTATTTTAATCCTTTATTTTAAAGGGTATTTTTGTTTTGAACTCTATCATTAAAGAAGATATTTCATCAATCATAAATCGTTTTGATTATTGGGAGCGATTTAAGAATAAAACTGTTCTCATTTCTGGAGCTAATGGTTTTTTACCTGCCTATATTGTTGAAACTTTTTTAGCATTAAACATATCATTCAACACTAAAGTAATTGCAATGGTCAGAAACAAGGAAAAAGCTAATAAGCGTTTTCAACAATACCTTACAAATTCAAATCTCGAAATTATTGAACATGATGTATGTAATGAATTTAATTACGAGCCTAAAATAGATTTCATCATTCACGCAGCAAGCCAAGCTAGTCCTAAATACTACAAAGTAGATCCTGTTGGAACTTTAAATGCAAACGTACTCGGCACTATCAATTTAATCAAACTAGCTCAACAACATAAAGTAGAATCTTTCTTATACTTTAGCTCAGGCGAAGTGTATGGAGAGGTAAAAGTGGAAGATGTTCCCATCAAAGAGGATACATTTGGCTATTTAAACCCAGCTTTAGTTCGCTCTTGTTATGGAGAAAGCAAGCGTATGGGCGAAAATATTTGTGTGAGTTATTTCACACAATATGGCGTTAATGCAAAAATGGTAAGACCATTCCACACCTACGGTCCAGGTATGTTACTAGACGATGGGCGTGTTTTTGCTGACTTTGTATCCAATATCGTAAACAAACAAAATATTGTTTTAAATAGTGATGGAAGTGCTCGAAGAGCCTTTTGTTATTTAACAGATGCAACCATTGGATTTTTAACCATTCTTTTAAATGGTGAAAATGGCGAAGCATACAACATGGGAAATCCACAAGAAGAGTATAGCATTTTAGATCTCGCGAAAATTCTGGTAAATGCTTATCCAGAATTTAAATTAGAAGTAATATTGAACACAACCACAAATACCGATTATTTAAAAAGCACTATTACAAGAAATTCACCCAATATTGATAAACTTAAAAAGCTAAACTGGAATCCAACTGTAACGGTTGAAGAAGGATTTAAACGAACGATTTCCAGTTTTTTATAACATATTTATGAGCACAAGCAACCAAAAAAAAGTAAGCGATTTAGTAGCAGATTTCCTTGAAGAGAAAGGGATAAAACATGTATTCGGAATTATTGGCGCAGGTAATGCCCATTTATTTGATTCAATTTATCATAAAGGATTTACAGAAATAATTTGCGTACATCATGAACAAGCCGCATGCATGGCAATTCAAACTTATTACCGTACAACTGGGAAAATTTCAGCAGCTTTATTAACGACTGGCGCTGGTTCAACAAACGGTGTCACAGGAGTTGTAAGCGCATGGGCAGATTCAATCCCTGGATTAATTATTTCTGGAAACGAACATTCAAAATATATTGAACTTCATAAAGATATAAGAATGTGGGGTGTTCAAGGTTACGACAGTTCTTTGATGGTTGATAAAGTTACAAAGTATAATGGAAGAGTTTTAGAACCTGAAAACGTTAATTACGAGTTAGAGAAATCATTACAAATTGCAATGGTAGATAGACCAGGACCAATTTGGTTAGATATTCCAATGAATATTCAGTCTTCATTAGTAGAAGTTTCTAAACTCAACAAATTCAATTCATCTGAACTTCCAAAAAATCAAACACAAAGTAACACCGAATTAGATCAAAGTGTTGATCATGTGATTGCATCTTTTAACAAAGCAAAGCGTCCTGTAATTTGGTTAGGTCACGGCATTAAATTAGGAGGTGCTGAACATTTAATTGAAACGCTTTTAGAAAAAACAAATTCACCATCCTTAGTTACTTGGGCAGGAATTGACATGGTTGATTCTTATCATCCTTTAGTATTCGGACGCGCAGGAACATACGGACAACGTTGTGCTAATTTCGTAGTACAGAATTGTGATTTCTTATTATGCATCGGAACACGAATGGCAATTTCTCAAATAGGTTATGATATTACAGAATTATCTCGCGAAGCGGAAATAGCAGTCGTAGACATTGATAAACATGAACTTGATAAATATAAAGACCGTTACAATCAAACCATTTGCGCAGATGCGAAAAACTTTATTGAAAAATTATTAGCTAAATCTGGTAATATAAAAGCAGACTTTTCTGAATGGATTAATAAATGTAATGGCTACCGCGAAAAATATCCTTGGTTCTCACCTGCTGATCATCCAGATGAAGATGGATTTATCAATTCATACCAATTCATGGATCGATTAAATAACCATCTAAAAGAAGACCAAATTATTACTACTGATATGGGTACTGCTTTATTAAGCGGACATCAAGTTTTAAAAATTAAAAAAAATCAACGCTTAATGACTTCTACTGGTTTAGGCGAAATGGGTTATGGATTACCTGCTGCGATTGGCGCGTCTGTTGCCATCAATAAAGGTGAAGTGATGTGTTTAAATTGTGATGGAGGGATGATGATGAATTTACAGGAAATTCAAACCATGGTGCATTACGAATTGCCAATCAAATTATTTATTTTCAATAATGATGGCTATTTAATGATTAAGCACACTCAAAACGCTTTATTTAAGGGAAGAAAGGCAGGTGTAGATAAAAAGACTGGAGTTACTTGCCCTGATTTTAGCGCACTAGCAACCGCATTTAATTTACCATCTTATCAAATTAGAACATGGGAAGATTTTGAAACAGTAATTCCTCAAGTGCAAGCACATAAAGGAGCTGTTATATGCGAAGTATTTATGCATCCACAGCAGATGTTTGTACCAAAATTATCATTAGCGATTCAGGAAGATGGAAGTTTAGTTTCTCCGCCATTGGAAGATTTATCTCCATTACTTAAACGTGAAGAGTTAGAAGAAAATATGATTCATGGATTACATCCTAAATCAAAAAATTTAAAAGCTTAAGGATTATGAAAAAATTAAAATTTGCCATTTTAGGTATCGGAAATATTGGAACCGATTTATTGGTAAAAATTCAGCGTTCATAGTATCTGGAATGTTCGATGTTTATTGGTAGAAATTTATCGTCGGCTGGTATGACTAAAGCTATTGATATGGGTGTTAGGGTTTCTGATAAAAGCATTAATGCGATTATTGAAGAACCAGATAATTGCGACATAGTCTTCGATTGTACATCTGCTAAGGATGCCGTTGCACATTGGAAAGTTTTAGAGAAATTAGGGAAGTTTGTTATTGATTTAACTCCTGCAAAAATTGGCATACTTTGTATTCCTGCAGTTAACTTACAAGAAGCCATTAAACACCAAAATGTAAACATGGTTACTTGTGGCGGACAAGCATCTATTCCTATTGCATATGTATTAGGTAAAACACAAAAAAACATTGAATACATTGAAGTTGTATCAAGTATTGCGTCTCGCAGTGCTGGTCCTGCTACACGTTTAAATTTAGATGAATATGTTGACACCACTGAATTAGGCGTAAGAACATTTTCGGGTGTTGAAAAAACAAAAGCCATTTTAAATTTAAATCCAGCGCAACCTTGCATAGATATGCAAACTACCATTTTTGCAAAAGTAAAAGATGCCAATATGGATGCTTTGAAAAAGGAATTAGATATTATGGTTGCTCAAATAAAAGCCTATGTGCCAGGGTATCACATTTTAGTAAATCCAATTTATGAAAATGGAAGAATCGTAGTGATGGTAAAAGCGTTAGGCTTGGGGGATTATTTACCTAAGTATGCAGGAAATTTAGACATTATCAATTGTGCTGCTATTGCTGTAGCAGAAGAATATTCAAAACAAAAAACAAAGTAAATTATTTATGAAGATTAAAGACATTAAACAAAAATTCGAATCAAAAGCACTAAACAAAGTTGAATTTGTAGACACCATGCATGAGTTCCATAAAGTGCTTTTTGATTTATCAGAAAACTTAGCAAATACAGAAATCGCTAAAATTGAAATTGAAGACGGCAAAGTGATTTTCACGTCTCGCAAAACTCCTTTTCATCCAGGCGGAGCAAAGTTTTATGTAGATGTATTAGATAAACGTATTACACCATTAGAAGCTTTTAACTTCAATATGTATGAGCAAGAAGATTCTGAAATGCTTTACAAATTAGTAAGCGAAAACGATACTATTTTTGATATAGGTGCTAATATTGGTTGGTATTCTAATCACTTATCAAAAAAATTACCAAATAGCACTATCTATGCTTTTGAACCAATTCCAGAAACTTTTGATCAAGTAAAAAGAAACACTGAATTAAATCAATCGAAAAATATTATTTTAAATAATGTGGCTTTATCTGATAAAATTCAAACGTTGACATTCTTTTATTCGCCAACGGTTACAGGTGCTTCATCTTCTGTTAATATTACTGAGAATGACAGCATGGTAAAATTAGAATGTCAAACAAATACGATTGATCATTTCGTGAAAGAAAAAAATATTACAAAATTAGATTTCATTAAATGTGATGTAGAAGGTGCTGAATTTATGGTTTACAAAGGTGGAGCAGAAACGTTTGCAAAACATACACCAATCATCTTCACTGAAATGTTGCGCAAATGGGCGGCTAAATTTGGCTACCATCCAAACGATATTATTGATTTCTTTAAACAATTTGGATACAATTGCTATACATCTCACGATGGTAAATTAAAAGCTATTGATAAAGTAACAGAAGAAACTATGGAAACTAACTTCTTCTTTTTACATCCAACAAAACACGCTGATAAAATTAAATCATTAAGCTAAACTCAATGAAAAAAATTGCCATTCACGACCCAACACTAAGAGATGGAAACCATGCGGTTGCTCATCAATTAAGTGCTAAGCAAATAGATTTATATACTAAAGCTGCTGAAAAAGCGGGCGTACCTGTTGTAGAAGTTGGTCACGGAAACGGACTAGGAGCTTCCTCGTTACAAGTAGGCGAAGCTTTAGAAAGTGATGTGACTTTATTAGAAACTGCTCGAAAGAATCTAAAGAATAGTAAATTAAGTATTCACTGTATTCCAGGCTTTGCAACTATTAAACGTGATTTAGAAAGAGCCATTTCTATTGGTGTAGATGTCGTTCGTGTAGCATCTCATTGTACAGAAGCAGATATTACACAACGTCATATTGCGTTTTGTAGAGAAAAAGGCAAAGACACTTATGGTGTTTTGATGATGAGCCACATGGCTTCTGTTAAGTTACTTGTGGAAGAAGCTCAGAAAATGGAGTTATATGGTGCAGAAGGAATCATCATTATGGACTCGTCTGGGAATTATTTACCAGCTGATGTTACTGAAAGAATTAATGCCTTAGTAAATGGGTTAGGTGTTCCTGTTGGTTTTCATGGTCATAATAACTTAGGAATGGCTGTCGCTAATTCGATTGCTGCCGTTGAAGCTGGTGCAAAAATACTAGATGCTACCGCTCGTGGTTTTGGCGCAGGTGCTGGAAATACGCAATTAGAAGTATTAATTGCAGTAATGGAACGTATGGGTTACGAAACAGGAATTAACTTATATAAAATGTTAGACGCTGCTGATTTAGCAGAAAAAGAATTAATGCCAAAAGTACCAACTATTAGTTCTGAAAGTGTGGTGAGTGGTTTATCCGGTGTGTTCTCTGGATTTGCCAAACACGTATCTCGAATTTCGAAAGAATATAATGTAGATCCTCGCGACGTGTATTTTGAATTAGGAAAAAGAAAAGTAGTAGCAGGACAAGAAGATTTAATTATTGAAGTAGTAATGGAACTTGTAAAAAACAAAGAAGATTAATGAGCGCAAAAGCAATTAAATTAACTTACGATAATTGTCGCACCTCTAGTGCCGACTTTAATTCTTTACAGGAATTAAAAAATAGAACCATTTTAATTACAGGTGGAACAGGCTTTGTAGGCAAATGGTTAACCGAAATGGTTTGCTATTTAAATGCCGAACATAAATTAAATATAAAATTATATTTATTAGCCAGAGATACTGAAAGCTTTAAAACAGAAGTTCCACACTTAGCGAAAAACCCTTGCGTTAATTTAATTCAGCAAGATGTAAGACATTTAAGTGAATTACCTAAAGATGTAAACTATGTAATTAATGCAGCTGGTAGTCCTGATAGAATGGAACATGCCAGCAAACCATTAAGTACTATTGACACATTTTACAAAGGCACTAATTCCGTGTTAGAAGAATGTTTTAGGTTACCAGGCTTACATAAAATCATTCATTTAAGTTCAAACTACGTTTATGGTAGTTTAAATAATGACAAGATTAAAGAAACCGACATGGGAACTTTAGATTGCAATTCGATTAATGCAACCTATGGCGAGATTAAACGCATGACGGAAACGTTATGCGCTGTTTATGGCAATCAACAACATTTACCAATAACAATTGTGCGTCCCTTTGCCTTTGTTGGTCCTTACCAAAAATTAGAAAAACCTTGGGCCATCAATAATTTTATAAGAGATGCGATTCATGGCGGACCAATTAAAATTTTAGGAAATGGTAATACACAACGAAGTTATTTATACGGAAGCGATTTAGCCTTTTGGTTATTGAAATTATTAGCCAAAGGAAAAATAGATACTGTTTATAATGTAGGAAGCGCTAATAGTATTTCGTTAAAAGACTTAGCAGAAAGCATTAAAAACATCGTCGATAAAAAACTAGAAGTGATTGAACGTTCTTCTAAAGAAGTTTACAATCAAACATCCAAATCAACTCCTGATTTAACCTTGATTACTAAAGACACTCAAGTAAAAGAAAATTACACTTTAACGGAAGCTTTGGAACATACCGTGAATTGGAACAAGTTGATGAAGAAGTAATAACATTACTAAGTATAAAAAAAGCGAGAAATTTCTCGCTTTTTTTATGCATTTTTTTTAATCCACCGTCTTTTTCCTTCCAATAAAGAATGTAAATCATAACAATCCTAATAAAATTAATAA
>SYEI01000315.1 GCA_005800865.1 Bacteroidota bacterium
CATCGAGTTACATCACTTTTGAAGGAATAGGAACAGATGCTGTAGCAAATGGATGGGGAGTTCGATTAAAATCTGCTTCAAATGTTGAAGTCAATAATATTGGCTTCATGAATTGCAACAGTACTGCTGGAGATAATGTTGGAATGCAGCAGGATAATGACCATATTTGGGTTCACAACTGCGATTTATTTTACGGAAATGCAGGAAGCGATGCCGACCAAATAAAAGGAGATGGGGCATTAGACAATAAATCTTCAACATATATTACTTTATCCTACAATCACTTTTGGGACAATGGAAAAGCAAGTTTATTAGGCTTAAGCGAAGGAACCACAACTGGTTTATACATTACGTATCACCACAACTGGTTTGACCATTCTGATTCTCGTCATCCGCGAGTTCGTTATTATTCAGCTCACATTTATAATAATTATTACGATGGCGTTTCAAAATACGGTGCAGGATCAACTTTGGGTTCGTCATTATTTATCGAAGGAAATTATTATCGAAATAGTAAACACCCAATGATGACTTCGCTGCAAGGTTCTGATATTTGGGATGAAACGAATCAAGTGAATAATGCTGGAACGATGGGAACATTTTCTGGAGAAGCAGGAGGCTCGATCAAAGCTTTTAATAACACTTTTGATGCTTCAAACGGAACAAACAATATGCGATTTGTAGCTTACAATGATCCGAATCCTTTATACAATATTTCAGGGAAAATCAGCTCTGCTACAGATTTTGATGCCTATTTAGCAACTACAAGAAGCGAAACCGTAAGCAGCAGTGTAAAATCAAAATCAGGTGCAAACATTTATAATAACTTTGATACCGATGCTGCTTTATATGTAAAAAATCTCGTGCCAGATCAACCTGCAGCGGCAAAAACAAAAGTAACGCAATATGCAGGACGCGTTTCTGGCGGGGATTTAAAATGGGTATTTGACAATAGTGTAGATGATACTTCGTCACTTGTTATTACAGCGCTAAAAACAACATTGACAAATTATACTGGCACTTTACTTGCAGTACAAGGCGAAGGGAATCCTCCTGCAAGTGCACAAACATTAACCTCAACAACAAACAATAATCAAACGGTAACAAGCGGCACAGCGATTAGCAGTATTGTTTTTACTTGGGGCGGAGACGCAACGGATGCAGCCGTTACAGGATTGCCTGCTTCGGGAATCAGCTTTGTAAAAAATACAACGGCAAAAACAATAACAATTTCAGGAACCCCAACTGCAACAGTATCATATTCAATTGCTACTTCAGGAACTGGAACGCCGGCAACGGGTTCAGGAACAATTACAGTTAATCCAGCTGGAACACAAACTTTAACTTCAACTAATAATAACAGTCAAAATGTTAACAGCGGAACTGCAATAAATGCAATTGTATTTACTTGGGGCGGAACTGCAACTGATGCAACTGTTACAGGATTACCTGCTTCTGGAATTAGTTTTGTAAAAAACACAACTGCTAAAACTATAACAATATCTGGGACACCTACTACAACTCTATCCTATTCTATCACAACTGTTGGAACAGGAAATACTGTAACAAATTCAGGAACTATAACTGTAACGACAAGCACTCCAAGTGGAGACGAAATACACAATTTTACTGCTTCGGGTAAAACAAGCAGTTTTTACAGTATAACTGGAAATCTTTCGACAACAAAAGGAACTGTAACCTACAACGGTTTGACCCTAACTCAGTGTTTAAAAATAGAATCGTCAACAAATATTTCTTTTACAACTGCTCAAGCCAGTACTTTAACACTTGTATTAATTGAACCGTCAGCTGTTATAAAAGTTGACAATGTTGATAGAACCGCTTCAAACGGAATTGTAACGGTTTCGCTAGCTGCAGGCAGTCACACCATTACAAAAAAAGATACGGCAAACCTTTTTTATATGAGTACTGCTTACAGCGGTTCAACGGCTAGAATTGCGCAGACTGAATCTATAACCGAAACAGTTGCAGAGGCAGAAAACACGCAAGCAATTTTGTATCCAAACCCAACAACTGGAACTTTGTATTTATCAGATCCAAACTTGACAGTCGAAAAAATCCTTATTTATAATATCACTGGATTTCTTGTAAAAACGGCACAAAAAGGAAGCGAAAGCATCGATTTAAACGCTTTAACTACCGGCACTTATTTAGCTAAAATATACACAGCAGATGGTTCTTATAATCAAACTATTATTAAAAAATAATTTATAAAATTAAAGGCTTCCAAATATTTGGAAGCCTTTTTTATTTTCATTCAAATTATAATTTATCTTTTTCTGTTTCTAAATTCTTCTTGCTCGCTTACTTTATTAAACTCCCTAAAAAAACTTTTAATAATTTCTAAATTAAACATAACAAAAAGAAACATTCCTATAAAAATGGTGATCCAACAGTATAAAATTTTTACTGGTGAAATATCATTAGCTACAACATAAAATACAATTGTAGGCAAAATAGAAACCAATATTGTAAGTCCCAAAGACAACATTAACGGACTTATAAAATAGCTGTTAACAGCCCCAAAACCAAGCTTTCTAATTATGAAAGCTGTAAATGTTAAAGCTGTTAAACCAAACATAATACCGCCAAAACCATAAAGAAGCACTGTGTCATTCAGACTGTTAATTTCGTTCTCGTAACCAAAAAAAGTATTAAAGTTGAACTCCATCATATTTCTTATCTTCTGGTGCAACATCAAATAAAGTCTGTGTTTTATAACCAATTAGTTTAGCTAAAATAAAATTAGGAAACTCTTGGATTCCTACGTTATACAAATTTACACTATCGTTAAAAAACTCTCGTCGGTCAGCGATTTTATCCTCCATTTGAGAAACTCTTTTTTGCAATTCTAAAAAGTTACTATTAGATAACAATGTTGGATAATTCTCAGAAACGGAAAAAATACTTTTTAATGATTTCGAAAATTCATTTGCATTATCAATCTTTTCTTCGACCGTTTTAGCATTCAAAAAATCAGTTCTTAATTTGGTCAAATTAGTAAGCATTGCCGTTTCGTGTTCTGTAAATTTAGACACAATTTTTACCAATTCCGGCACTTCTTCTGCACGCTGCATCAGGATAACATCAATATTTCTAAATGCTTTTTCATTATTATTTTTCAGCATAACCAGCTTATTGTAAATTCTGATAAAAAAATTAAAAAATACAATGATTAGAATTATTCCGATAAGTAAGGCAATGTTTTGAATAGTCATATTTTCTTTAATTTAAAATAATATAGATGAGTATAAGTGAGATGAAAAACAAAACGGTTAAAAAAGAATCGAGCAGCGGTTTGTATTTATTTCTAAATGAAATACTCCTTGGAACGGCAATTCCAAAAATAGTATCAGCACTGTCTTTTTTTATTAATACATTCCCATTATCTGAAGCCGCATAACCTATAAGAAGCATATAATCATCCCTTTTCAAGTACGTTTCAGTATATCTGGTTTTTCCTCCAGACTGATTGTCAATTCTATCAAAATAGTATTCTAATCCCTCACCATCTACTGTAACAGAACCCGTTTCGTCTTTAATTTTAAACTTTCCCGTTTTTACTTCGCTGAAAATAGTTGAATATGTCGTTCTGCCATCATCATCTCTCGGACTTTCTTTTTCTATTTTATACGAATAACCAATACACGGTTTTTTGAAATAAGGTGAAATTATGGGCTCGATTTCTTCTAAATCTCCTTCAATTTCAACTAAACCCATAGCAATTGCATCTATTTTTGATGTTGGTAAAATAGACTGCATTTTATAAAATTTGCTTTTACTGCTTGGAAAAAATATTGAACTAACAAGTATAAATCCAGGAATAATTAAAAACAGAAGCTTCAAATTCTCAGTTACAGCCAGACCATAAAAAGCTCCAACAATACAAGCTAAAACAAAGAATCCAAGAAGTTTATCCTTTAATTTCGTTTTTGGAATATTGTGAATCCGATTAAATTTTTCTCTATCTATCTTTTCTTGTTTGCTGCTTTTTATCCCAGAATAAATCATTCCGATAATTCCGAATAGAAAAACAGAAACAAACAAAAATAATATAACCGCAAATGGATATCCGGGATCTATTAAAAAACTCAAACCAACCATAAGCGGACATACAACAAAAAACAGCCAATTGGGGAACTTCAGATCAAAAAGCCCTGAAAAAATTACGGTTTGAAATAAAGCAACACCCATGCTGAAAAGCATTAAAAAAACAACCAATCCAGCATCGGCTTTGTTTTGAGTAAGAAATGCGAAAAATTCGTTCATATTTACAATGCTATAATTTGGATATTCTTTTAACGAATTACTTAAAATACAATTTCAACTTCTTTAGAAAGCAGTTTTCTTAAGCGATTTCTTTCTAAATCTGAAATTGGATTATGGCTTAAATCCATACCTATCAATTTGTGCAATTTATTGATATCGTTTGGAATTTCACTAATTTCGTTATGACTTAAAACTAAGAATTTCAAATTCTTAAACTGTAAAATCTCCTCTGGAAATTTACTTAATTTATTCTTTGACAAATCGAGTTCAATAACTAATTGCGGCTTTAACTTTGCCTCTGCCAAATCATAAAAAGTCGATTTTTCTTTTTTCTTATCCTCTTTATCTCTCACCAAGAAACCAAAACCAATTACACCGAGTACGGCAACAAAAAAAATACATAAAAGAGCCGG
>SYEI01000316.1 GCA_005800865.1 Bacteroidota bacterium
TTAATTGCACTAAGCCCGAATAATTTTCTTGCTCCTTGTTAATTGTAATTTTATGTGAATTTGAACCATATACTAATTGGTAAGTTCCGTTGATGTTAGGAATTGATAAATCGTTATACTGATGCTTTACGCCATTACTCCAAGTTTCATAAACTATCGCATCATCTTCAAAAATAGATTTAGAAGCAATAAAGAAATTAGCTAGCATACCTTGTTTTAAACTGCCAATTTTAGTTTGCACACCAATAAAATTTGCTGGGTTATAAGTTAATGCTTTCAATGCCATTTTCTCAGATAAACCATGTTTCACTGCCTTACGTAAGTTTTTTAAGAAAGTGGATTTATCTTTTAAATCAGCTGTGGTAATGCAAAACGATACATTGTTTTTTTCTAACTCTGCTAAATTTGCAGGAGCCATTTCCCAGTTTTTTAAATCGGATAAAGATGCTTGTTCTGCATCAAAAGGATCTTCCACATCAATGGCTTCTGGAAAATTGATTGGAATAATGAAATTAGAAAATGAATTTTGTATGTCATACATTCGTTGGTATTCGTTGCCGCCACCTTTGATAATGTATTTCACTTTAAATTCATCACCTACTTTTTTTCCACGAATATCATTGTATTTATCATTGCCTTCAAAAATAGATGGCAACTCTTGTAATTTATTAAACGCTTCTAATGAAATATTATACTCTGTTTTTGACGCATTCGTTTTATACCATGAAGCATCGTAATAAGTTTGTCGCAATAAAGCAATCGCTCCCATTAATGAAGAAGGATAATCTTGCGGCGAGCTTCCTTTGTTAAACGAATAAAAACCAGCCGCTCTATCTTTAATAATGCTTTCATTTTCTTTAGCATTTACTAAATTCACTAAAGCACCACTTCCCCTTACAATACCATCTTTTTGATGAGTTAATACAGATCCAAAGCCTAATTTACGTAACTCATCTGCTTTTTGTTGATTATGTAAAAATACTTTTTGTGCTTCTACTTCGCTTTTAATAGCCTGATTCCAACCGAAAGCGCCTTTTTTTGGAGCATCGTCATTCTGCATTCTTTTTACTTCAGGCATGCCATAATCGCTATATAAATCAATAAAGGCAGGATAAACGTGTTTTCCTTTTAAATCTATAGTAACGGCATCTTTGCTCGACACCAAATTTGCACCTGCATTCACTATCACGCCATCTTTTACAAATAAAGTGGCGTTTACAATCGTCACTTCCGCATCCACATGCAATGTGCAGTTGGTGAAGGCATAAAGTGTGTGTATGTTGTTTGGCGCTCCATTATTAGGAAAAGTAGTTTGAGCCACTAAACCCTTATTGATAACAAAGGCGGTAGATAATAATAAAAGTAATTGACGCATAATATGTTTTAATTGTAACAAATATAGCATTATCGCTTATTTATAAAAATTACTTTAGAGTTTTTGTTTTAAGATAAATTGTTAATTTTGAACTAAAAAAATTATACAATGGCTACAGGCATGCTTCATTCACACACCTTATTTGTGGTGTTATTTACATTGATCTACTTAATTAAAACTATTTTATTATTAAGTGATAAGGAAGAATTATTGGAGAAATTTAAAAAGAAAACTAAAGTTGCAGAAATGATTGTGAGCTTTGGCTTTTTGGCAACAGGCGTTTTTTTAATTACTCAAGTTCCCGAAATCAATAAGTTTATGATTATTAAATTGGTTTTGGTGTTCTTATCAATTCCTTTAGCGGTGGTTGGTTTTAAAAAGAAAAACAAAATATTAGCAACTTTATCTTTCTTCTTTATCGTGGTATCATTTTCTTTGGCATACAAGTCAAAAGGAGCGAAGGCTGGAGAAAAAATTGTAGCTGTTAATGGCAAAGAAATTTTTACAGATAAATGTGCTTTATGTCACGGTGATAATGGTAAATTGGGATTAAGTGGCGCTAAAGATTTATCGGTGACTCAATTGCCACACGCTGGTATTGTAGAAATTATTGCCAATGGTAAAAACACGATGGCTGCTTACAAAGATGCTTTAACCGCTGAACAAATTGAAGCAGTAGCTTCATACATTGAAACAGATTTAAAAGGAAAATAGTACTATTGAAATCAGAACTGCACTCTACCGAAACACAAGCCAATACCGCCGTATTAATTGGCGTTATTAATAAACGACAAAACGAAGCTTTATCTTATGAATACTTAGATGAGTTGGCTTTTTTAGCCATGACCTATGGCGTTGAAACTAAAAAAGTATTTACTCAAAAATTAGAAAGACCAGATAAAGCGACCTTTTTAGGAAAAGGAAAATTAAGCGATGTTAAAACGTACATTAAAGAAAACAAAATTACCGTTGTTATTTTTGATGATGAGTTATCGCCTTCGCAGCAGCGAAATTTAGAAAAAGAATTAGGAACGAGAATATTAGATAGAACAACGTTGATTCTAGAAATATTTTCGCAACGTGCGCAAACAGCTCATGCTAAAACGCAAGTACAATTAGCGCAATTACAATATTTATTACCACGTTTAACAGGCATGTGGACTCACTTAGAGCGTCAACGTGGCGGCACAGGAACACGTGGTGGAGCAGGGGAGAAAGAAATTGAAACAGATAGACGTATTGCTCGTGATAGAATTGCTCAGCTAAAAGAAGATTTAAAAGTGATTGACAAACAAATGGCCACGCAACGTAAAAACCGTGGCGAATTTGTACGTGTAGCTTTGGTAGGTTATACCAATGTTGGTAAATCAACCATCATGAATATGATTAGCAAAAGCGAAGTATTTGCGGAAAACAAACTATTTGCTACGTTAGATACAACAGTACGAAAAGTAACCATTGATAATTTATTTTTCCTGTTATGCGACACGGTTGGTTTTATTAGAAAATTGCCAACACAACTAGTAGAGAGTTTTAAAAGTACATTAGATGAAGTTCGTGAAGCGGATATTTTATTACACGTGGTAGATATTTCACATCCTAATTTTGAAGATCATATCAATGTAGTACGCCAAACCTTAATTGATATTGGTGCTGGAGATAAAGAAACAATTTTGGTGTTTAATAAAATTGACGCCTTTAAATATGTGAAGAAAGACGACGATGATTTGACGCCAGTTACTAGAGAAAATTTATCATTAGATGAATTGAAAAAAACCTGGATGACAAACTTAGATCAAACTTGTGTTTACATCAGCGCTAAAAACAAAGACAATATCACGGACTTTAAAAAACTTGTGTACGATACCGTGAAGAAAGTCCATGTGATTCGTTTTCCTTACAATAATTTGTTTTATTAATCCTTTATAAACTTTATGGTTCGTTTATCTTCCTTATTATTTATAGTTAGGAAGTAAATACCTGATGGTAAATTAGAAATATTGATTTGAGGAGCGTAAATATCGAAATAAACGATTTGCCCTAAAGCATTTTTTATTTCTATAGTGGCATTTTGCAATTGCTGATTATTACTCTTGATGTTTAAAATGGAGTTTGTTGGATTAGGATATATCTCAAAACTAGGTTCTTTATCTAATTCATTAATCCCCACTGTGGATTGGTCTATTAAGCTTATATCATCTATATAGTAGTAGGCATATTTATACGCTGATGGAGTTTGATTAACACTTCCTACATATGTCGTATCTGTATTTGCATTACTATTAAAATTTCCAACAGTAATATATTGTTCCCCACCAACAGCAGTAAAACATCCTTGTACCTCTATCCAGCCAATAGTATCAGCTACAAAACTATTTTGATTTAAAACTTGCGGAGTTTTATTGACATAACCAAAAGAACCAGTAGATTGAACGTTATTTGAAAAGTATGCGCCAATACTATGTATTGCGTGTGTTATTCCATCAGCCCTTGAAACATAAAAACTTAAACAATACATTTTACCTGCTTGTAAGGGGTTACTTAGGTGCTGATATACATATTCTTTCATTTCTCCATTTGCTTGAAACAAAATAAATCCAACGTATGAATTTCCATCTTTTGGTATTTGATTTCCAAAAAGATTTACTGGGACACCTGTATAAGTATTAGTGCAAACGCTACTAAAATAATCAGAGCTATTTAATGTATACCAATTATCAACGATATGTGGTGTTCCCATCATGGTGTAGTTATCAAATCCTCCATAAACACAATCTATGTTAGAGTAATTTTCAAAGCTCCCATTAGCAATAAGATTTTGGCTATTACTGTTGTAATAACCAAAATCTAATAACAAGATTAGAATATATTTCAGTTTACTTTTCAAATCCTTATTTAATTATAAAGAATTTATCTTGTTTTAAAATGCGATTACTTCGTTTTATGGTATAAAAATAAATTCCAGCATGTAAGCTTTGTTCATTAATAGAAATGCTTTTTTTTGTTTCATCTAAAGAATAACTATTTACAACTCTCCCTGTAATATCAGTTATTAATAGTTCAGCTACTTTAGTAATGTTATAATTTAACTGCATTACTCCATTATTTGGATTAGGATATATCTCAAAACTATTTCCTTTATCTAATTCAGAAATCCCAACAGTGGATTGGTCTATTAATGTAACATCATCTATGTAGTAGTAAGCATAATCAATAGCTCCACCTAAAGCATTATTTGTTCCTACATATAAAGTATCTGTATTTGCATTACTATTAAAATTTCCAATGGTAATATATTGTTCTCCGCCAACTGCGGTAAAACATCCTTGTATCTCCGTCCAGCCAATGGTATCAGTTATAAAGTCACTTTGATTTTGAACTTGCGGTGTTGCATTTACATAATAGTTAGAGAATAATGTTGGTACTGCGGCTGAAAAATAAGCCCCAATATTTTTAATAGCATGCGTAATTCTATCTGCTCTGGATACATAAAAACTTAAACAATATATTTTACCTGCTTGTAAAGGATTACTTAACTGTTGATATGGATATTCCTTAGTCTCATAACTGCTACCAAAGCTTAGAAATCCAACATATGCAACTCCTTGTTTTGACAAAGCACTCCCAAATAAATTTGATGGAACACTATAACCTCCAGTATTACACACTTGATTATAATAATCAGAACTGTTAAGCGTATGCCAATTATTAACAACATGGGGTGTTCCCATCATTGAGTAATTATCAAATCCACCACCACCGCAATCAATGTTTGAATAATTTTCAAAACTGCCGTTTTGAATCAAGTTTTGAGCTTGTGGTTTAGCCACAAAATAAAATAGGATAAATGATAGAAAGACTAAACGCTTCATAATTTAAAGATACAAAAAAGAAATTGGTATTTTAAATCTTACTGCTTAGAAAGTAACTCCCCAATTAACTTCTCCGTCTTAATGGTATAGTCTTCATAAGCTTTACCAGTTGCTGGCCCGCTAAAGCCTGTGTAAACTGATTTTACCACATGGTTAGCATCTAAAAAAATAGTGGTAGGAAATGCCATCACGCCATTTAAAAAAGGTAAGCTTTCAGAGGCTTTATCTTTGCCTGTTAATCCCGTTAATAATATATCGTAGCCAATATCGAAACGTTTGGTTAAGCGTGTTAAATTGGTTTTAGCACGCTCAGCATCCGATGTTCTTTCGTAAGCTAAAGCAATAATTTCCAAACCTTGTTTATTGTATTGTTTGTAAACCTTTGATAGATAAGCGCTTTCGTCCATACAGTTAGGGCACCAGCTTCCCATAATTTGCACAATCACTGCTTTGTTTTTGTATTTAGGATCGCTTAAACTTATTTTTTCGTTTTTGGTATTGTAAAAAGTGAAATTAATTTCCGCATTAGGATTTTTTAAATAGGTTAAACTTTCTGGGTCGTGTAATTCAAATTTATCATTGCGTTTCCCAATCCAGTTTTCATGCCATGTAGAACCCGAATAAAAATCACCTTTGGTAATTTCTGTTCCATTATTTTCTGCAATAAATAAAAAGGCGTGTGAGCCGTCAAAGCAGCTTAAGTATAATTTACCATTATGCATCATGCCATCCAAATAACGGTAATCTCCTGTTTCTGTTAAAAAGGTTCCATACACATAAGCGCTTCCGCTAGCATGCGTAAACATGCCAATAGCTTTGGAGCTATCGGCAGTGCCAGGACTAAAAGTTACCTCCCATTTACCTTCATAAAAGGTATTTGGTTTTCCGGGCACATAAGGAAATCGTTTGGAGTCGCCCGCTTTGGCTGTAAAGGCAATGGTGTTATTTTCTTTTTTTGTATGATTAATCCAAAGTCCAGTTAAGATGGAATCTCCAATTAATTTGGTTCTAAATTCTGTATCAAAAATAGGCATCTTAAAATTGAAGGAATCTTTTTTCAATTTTATTTCATCCACTACAATTTGCTCTTGTGCATTACGAATAATTAATTGGTGTTTGCCTTTCAGTTTTTTTATTTCAAAATTAAAAGGAAGTTCAATTTGTTTTTCTGGATTTAAAGAAAGCACGCCGCGCCAAATTCCTAATTTGGGTTGAGCAAAGCTTAAAGTGGTAATAAAAATAAGTACCGAGGCCAGTTTTAACATACTGCTAAATAAAAATTATTTTTCGATAAAACCTATTTATCTGACCTCTATTTCATCAATAAATATGAACGCATCGCCTCCATTTCCTTGGTGCCAGTCTGGTAATTTACCAAAATTGGTCGCTTTTATTTTAACATAACGTGCATTGGACTTTACTACATTATTATGTAAAAATGTACGCATTTGTAAATTGTAATCATCTGCCGCAACACCATTCTCTATTACACCAAAAGGCTTGTAATTAATGCCGTCTTCAGAAATTTCGTAGGATACTTGTTTTGGGTACAAAATCCAGGAGCGAGTGTCTTGCAAAAACTCAGCCGTTACGTATTGTATAGGAGTTACTTTTCCTAAATCAACAATGCAATTGAAATCTTGACTTTGGTAACCTTGCCATCCGCCACTGCGCCAGTTTACGGTTGCATGTTGGCCGTCGATAATACCCTCGTCTCCACCAGCATCATATTGTTTATTATAAGTGCTTTGTATAGCAACTTTCCAGTTATTTGGCTTACGATGGGCATTAGCGGTAGTTACCGAACTACTCTCTAAATTTAAAATGGCTTTTGCTTTTATGGTAATTGATGAATCGGATGTAAAAGGACCAGTATATATTTTGGAGTTAGCTTTTGGTTCTGAGCCATCGATGGTATAAACCAATTTTACTTTAGGATTGGGATGCTCAATGCTAATGGTTTTTTCTGTATCTGTTAATTTCGCAGGCGTAATAATCACAGGCACTTGTATAATTTGTTTTGTAGTAATGTTTGTAGAAGGTCTCAATAAAGCAGATTTACCAAATAGATTTTTGTCATCTAATTTTTCTTGCATTATAAACTCTAATTTTCCTCCTGCTAAAATAGTGCTGTGAGATAAAATAGAACTGTTGGATAGTTTCCCATTAATGCTAGACGATTGAATATATTGAAATGTAGTAGTTGGATTTTTTTTAGAAATCTCAAAAGTTTTTCCGTTTTCTAGATGGATTTTTACATTGTCAAATAACGGCGAACCAATGGTGTATTCTGCTTTACCCGGACAAACCTGATAAAAGCCCATCGAACTTAAAACATACCAAGCACTCATTTGTCCGCAATCTTCATTACCAATTAATCCATCAGGATTATTTTTATAAAACTCGGTTAAGATTTGATAGATTTTTTCTTGTGTTTTTTGTGGCTTGCTAACATAGTTGTATAAATAGGCCATGTGGTGGCTTGGTTCGTTGCCATGTGCATACTGACCAATTAATCCTGTTATATCAGCTTGTGTTCTACCTTCAGTTTCACTTTTAGCACTAAACAAATCATCTAATTTTTGTTCAAACCGCTTCTCTCCACCCATTAATTTTACAAGACCTGAAACATCTTGTGGAACAAAGAAAGAGTATTGCCAACTATTAGCTTCTGTGAAATGGTTGTTGACTTCTCGAGGTTCAAAAGGAGAAAGCCAATTCCCGTTTTTACGTGGGCGCATAAAACCTGTTTTTTTATCATACACATTTTTGTATGCTTGCGCACGTTTCATGTATAAATCGTAATCTGGTTTTTTATTTAACTTTTTTGCTACTTGAGCAATACACCAGTTATCGTAAGCATATTCTAATGTTTTGGAAACACTTTCTGATTCATCATCTATTTGTACGAAATTGTTTTTATTAAATGTAGGAATGTTCCAACTCGTGTAATTAGAAGCAGCTAGCATAGATTCGTAAATAGCATTTTTGTCAAAGCCAGAAATGCCTTTTGTCATCGCATCAGCAATTACCGAAACACTATGAAAGCCAATCATGCAATTGGTTTCATTAGCTGATAGTTCCCACATCGGTAATCGACCACTTTCTTTATGTTGTTGTAAAAACGTATTGATGATATCGGTTGTACGTTTTTGTTCAATGATCGTAAACAGTGGGTGCAAACCTCTAAAAGTATCCCATAATGAAAAAACAGTGTAAGGCGTAAAACCATTTGCTGGATGAACTTTTAAATCGCGACCTCTGTATTTTCCATCTACGTCGCCAGCCAATGAAGGATGAGTGAAACAATGATACAAGGCTGTATAAAAAATAATGTTTTGTTCATCGTTTTTAGTTTGTATTTCTATTTTGGATAATTCTTTTTCCCAACTAAGTTCTGCATCTTGTTTGTATTTCTCAAAATTCCAATGTGTCGCTTCAGCCTCTAAATTTAATTTTGCGCCATCCGTACCTGTTTGTGAAATCCCTACTTTAATTAGTAGTGGTTTCCCATCGCTATTATCAAATTGAAAATAAGCCCCAACATTTTTTTTCTTTTTCAGACATTCCTTTTGAAAGTGTTTGAGTATTAATTTTTTTAGAAATAATAGGCTTATTGAATTTGATGATATAATACACATGTTGTTCATTAGCCCAAGCTTCGCTGATACGAGAGCCAATCACGGTGACACTATCTACAATAGTTAAGGAGCAGTTTAATGTTTTATCTCTGTGCAATAAATCAAGCACAATAGTCGCAGTATCCATTTTGGGGAAACTGTATTGATGAATACCTACACGTTCTGTTGCTGTTAATTTTGCATTCACATTATTGTTTAGCGTCACTTCATAAAAACCCGCACTTGCTTTTTCTTTCAAATGAGAAAATTTAGTAGCGTAAGTTTTATTTTTGAAATTACTTTTTTGAAGCGTTGGCATTATTAGAATATCTCCATAATCACTAACGCCTGTGCCGCTTAAATGTGTGTGTGTAAATCCATAAATAATTGAATCAGAATAATGGTATCCGCCACAACCTTCCCAACTGCCATCAATGCGTGTATCTGGACTTAACTGCATCATGCCAAAAGGAACAACCGCTCCTGGAAACGTATGCCCTGCACCGCCAGTTCCGATAAATGGATTGACGAATTGGGCATGTTTTGTTTGTGCTACAAAAGTTGAGAAGCTGAGAGTGAAAAATATAAGTAATAGGCTCTTCATAAGGTATAGTAAAGTTACTCAATTAATAAGTTTAATGATTGATATCGTATAAGGAAATGTATTGTATTTGCTTGTATAATTCCATTCCTACGTTTGTTTTTATTTCGATGATTTGATTAGGCTCGAGGTCTATATAATTATCGCTAAAAGAAATGTTGGGGTCTTTTGAATACAAATACAAGTCTTTGACAAAGGTTTTGCTGGAGAGTAGCAGACATTTTTTTTCTTTAGAAAATTGGATGTTGATTTCAGGCATTTGTAATTGCAATGCTTTTGGTTTTACAAAACATGAAATGTGTTTAGTGAGTAATTTTCCTTTTGAATCGATAAACTCAACTGATAAGTAAATTTCATTTTTCGTAAAAAGCTCCATATCGCTTTTTTTTATTTTTAAATATACTTTGCTTTCATTAGCAGTTATGATTGCTTCATTACTGTTAGTATATAATACATGACCTTTCATGTTTTTGATAGATATATTTAGCATACCCTTTGCGTCAGTTTGTTTGTCTGATACAACAAAAATTTGAAAGTCATTTTTCTCTTCTTTGACAGAAATAGTGATGTCGTTAAATAATTTTTTTGTTTCATAGTACAATGCTTTTGGCTTATAGTTATAATCAATAGCGCTCCAAGAAGTAACAGGCCAACAATCATTTAATTGCCAATACAAGGTTCCCATACAATATGGCTTTGCTCTGTGATGTGCTTCAATGGCTATTTTCATTCCATCGCGTTGTAGTAGTTGAGACACATAATTATATTGCATAAAATCTTTTGGAATTTTATAATCACGTTCCATATATGTTTGAATGGTTTCATAACCCTTTGGATGTTTTTGATGAGCTTTCACAGAATTAGAATTTAAATTTAATTCATTGCTATCGCAAAAGGTTTTAAATGTATTGATGTCAGGCATTGCTTGAAAGCCATATTCACTCATAAAGCGCCCGACTTTTTTGGTGTAAGTTTCAAAAGGTTCGTTGCCCCACCAAACGCCCCAGTAATGTGAATCGCCTTGCTGCAAACTTTCTTTATGTCCCCATCCAATAGAAGGAGAAGAAGGCCAATAGTACACACTAGGATTTTGTTCTTTTACAATTTGAGGAATAACTTGATGAAATAAATTGTCATAATCATTCCAAATTTTTGCTGAATCCTTTTTTGAGTATTTATATTGTTTTTGCCAACCCCAATTTTGCCAACCTTCGTCAACTTCATTATTTCCGCACCATAATGCTAGACTGGGATGTGATCGTAAACGTTTTACTTGTTCTGTTATTTCTTGCTTGACATTTTCTACAAAGGTTGAATCTCCAGGATATATCGCGCATGCAAACATAAAATCCTGCCACACTAAAATTCCGTTTCTATCACATTCTTTATAAAATTCATCATTAGCGTAAACACCGCCACCCCAAACTCTTAGCATATTCATATTGGCATCTTTCGCCATTTGAATTATCTTTTTGTAATCGAGTTTGGTTGTCCTTGAAACAAAATTATCTTGAGGGATATAGTTTGCTCCTTTCATAAAGACAGGCTTACCGTTTAGTTTAAAATAGAAACTTTGCCCTACAGAATCCTTCTCTTGAATTAACTCTAAGGTTCTTAAACCAATTGTTCCATAATGATTAATGGCTAAACCATTGTATCTGAGATTGACGTCGTAACCATATAAATTAGCTTCTCCCAAGCCATTACTATTCCACAGTTTGGGATTACGAATAGAATAGTGAAACGTATCGACGTTAATTCCCTTTTCTAGGTTTAAGGGGTAATTAGTATTGTATTGAAGTTTTGCGTTGTTTATTTCTCCACGATAAGTATTTATATTTAGTCTTCCAGAAATAGAAGTATCACTTTTTGTTTCTACAATAAATACAATATCGGCTAAGGAATCACTGATGTTTTTGATAATTGGATTAACAGAAATAACATTCACATCATTCCAACAGCGTAATTTAATGGGTTTGTAAATACCACAGGTTACAAAACGCGGTCCCCAGTCCCAACCATATTGGTACTGAGCTTTTCGAGTAAATACCTTTTCATCACCCGGTAAAATATATGGTAATTTAGCGGCGTCTGCTTTTCCTTTTTTGACAGCAGACTCAAAAATTATCTGTAGGGTATTTTCTCCTCCCTTTAAATATGGCTTCACATCAACGCTCCAAGTCCGGAACATATTGTTGCATTCTAAAATTAGTTGCCCGTTTAAAAACACTTTCGCGTAAGTATCTAAGCCTTCAAAATTTAATTCAAGGTGTTTGCTTTTTAAAGTGATATTGTCACAGTTAAATCTCCCTACATATTCCCAACTTTCGTTTTCAATCCATTGCAAACTTTTTTCATTATCTGAATAAAAAGGATCTTTAATTAATTTGTTATTCAATAAATCAGTATGAATAGTTCCTGGCACAATTGCAGGATAATATGGATTGGAACCAGATTTTTTGAATTGCCAACTAGCATTTAAATCTATTGTTGAGTTTTGTGCCATCAAAAACACAGAGCCTAAAGTAAATAGATATATGAAGTATTTTTTCAAAACAAGGTTGCTTTTAAATATTTTATTTCATTTGCGTCTACAATGTCCGAACTATTAGTAAGTGCTGCCGAATGAAATTGGATGCAGCCTGTTTCCTTTGCAATTAATCCTATATTATTACTTCTGATACCACCTCCTGGAATAATCGTAATTTTTTCTCCATACTTTTCTTGACAAATTTTTAATGTTTCAATTCCGTTTAAAGCGTTTTGTTTTCCACCTGATGTCAATACTTTGTTAAACCCAATTTCAATAATTTCCTCCAATGATTTTTCTATATTCTCACATGAATCAATGGCTCTATGAAATGTTACCGACATTGGTTTGGCGAGTTCAACTAATTCTCTATTTGCTTTTACATCAATAGTATCGTCAGAATTTAAAACACCAAAAACTACGCCATCTATGTTATGTTCTTTGCAAAATAAAATATCATGCTTCATCATTTCTATCTCATCAGTATCATAAACAAAATTTCCCCCACGCGCACGAATAATCACATGTAAAGGAATATGTAATAATTTTTTTGCTTCAATAATGTCAGCTTGTGATGGAGTAATTCCTCCTAAACTATAATTATCACAAAATTCAATTCTGTCTGCTCCAGCCTCTTGAGCTTGTGCGCAAGATTGTACATTGAAGCATGCAATTTCTAATACATATTTAAAGGATGTGTTTAGCATCAATTAATTGATTGTTTATTTCAGGAGAATAGACAGCATAATTAAATCCCTTCTGTAAGCAGTAGGCGCCATGTTCTCCTTTTTTGTTAATGGCAATGAATCCAATTTGTAATTCATCTAATGGTTTGTTTTTTCTTTTTGCAATGGTGATGATTCTCTCTACCGCTTTTCTGCAAGCTTCTTCAGGAGCCAATCCTTGACGCATTAATTCTACTACGGTATGACTTCCTACAATTCGCATGACTTCTTCACCATGTCCTGTAGCAGTTGCTGCGCCAACTTCATTGTCTACAAATAAGCCCGCGCCAATAATGGGTGAGTCTCCAATTCGTCCGTGCATTTTAAAAGCCATGCCACTGGTTGTGCATGCGCCCGATAAGTTGCCATTCATATCTAAAGCTACCATGCCGATCGTATCATGGTTTTCGATATTGGCTATCGGCTTGTATTTTGATGTTTTTAGCCACTCTTTCCATTCCTCTTCAGATTCTTTGACCAATAAATTTTCTTTTTTAAAGCCTTGTGATAAAGCAAAATCTAAAGCGCCTTCGCCAACTAACATGGTATGTGGTGTTTTTTCCATTACGGCTCTTGCTACAGATATAGGATGTACAATATGTTCCAAACAACCAACGGAACCAATATTTGCGAAATCATCCATGATGCACGCATCTAACGTTACTCTTCCATCACGGTCAGGTCTGCCGCCATAACCAACACTTCGTTCCTTAGGGTCTGCCTCAGGAATTTTTACTCCAGCTTCCACTGCATCCAATGCTCTTCCTTTGTTCGATAAAATTTTCCAAGCCTCTGCGTTGGCTTCTACACCAAAACGCCAAGTAGAAATCACAATTGGTTTGATTTGTTCTTTAGATGCATTAGTTATAACCTCTGATGCTTTACTTTTATTAAAAGCAAACAAGGAAGTTGCAAATGCTGAAAGCTTTATGAATTGTCGTCGGTTTGTATTCATGTTATTGTATTTGAATTTCATCGCAAAATAGCCAAGCGGGTTCTCCAGCGCCGGGATTACCAGTTGGAATGTTGCCAAAGTTGGTTGCAATAATTTTAACGTAGGTCGTTTTAATTTTAGTGACTTGTAATTTCGCAAAGCGATTATCTTTTACGGTTGTTTTGTCAATAGATGTAAATGTTTTACCATCGTCAGAAATTAAAAATTCAATTTCTTTTGGCAAGTAAATCCAACTTAATTCTTCATTTAGAAATCCAATTTGTATTTGTGAAATTTCTTCTTTGTTTTCTAAATTAATAATTGCCTCTAAATCATTTCCGCCCCAGCCAAGCCATTCGTTATTGGCTCTCGGTAGTTTGGCTACAATACCATTTACCAAATTAAATCCACCCCCATAATTGTAAGATTTACTAGGAGGTGTTTTTAATGTAATGGGTTTGTTGGTGGCTTTATTAATCGAATAATTGCGAGAAGCTATTTTTCCTTTCAATTCTTTGCCTTTAAATAATGCACTTGTAATGGTAATATCTTTTTCTAACTCTATAGGCGATTGATATAATAAGGATGCAGCCGTTGGTGTTGTGCCATCAGTTGTAAAACGAATTTCTCCAAGAGACGAATTAGCATTTAACTCTAAGGCAATATGTTTGGTTGTTGTTGACGGTGAAACTTTCGACTCTACTTTATATAACGCTTTCGCGTAATTGATATTTAATTTATCTAACAATAAAAAGTGTTTTTGAAGACGAATTAAAAAAGCAGTTTCATTTTTTATTTCTTTTGGTGTCCATACTACTTCGGCTAATGCTGCCATACGAGGTAGTGCCATATATTCTAAATGCTTTTCATTTAAAATATACTCTGTCCATAGATTGGCTTGTGCTCCTAGAATATAGTGTTGTTCTTCTGCATTCAGTTCATTAGGAATTGGTTCGTAACTATACACTTTTTCAATAGGAGTATAACCGCCAATTGCCAAAGGTTCATCTGATGCAGGAGCTTGATAATGGTCAAAATAACAATGCGAACCAGGAGTCATCACTGCCATATGTTTTTGTTTGGCTGCTGCTATTCCTCCTTCAATGCCTTGCCAGCTCATAACCGCAGCGTTAGGCGCTAAGCCTCCTTCTAAAATTTCATCCCATCCAATAATTTGTTTGCCTTTACTATTCACATATTTCTCAATACGTTTAATAAAATAGCTTTGTAACTCATGTTCATCTTTTAGATTTTCGTCTTTTATTCTCTTTTGACATTGCTGACAAATCTTCCATCTCGTTTTAGGACTTTCATCTCCGCCAATGTGAATGTACTTTCCAGGGAATAAAGGAATCACTTCATCCATCACATTTTGTATAAATTGAAAGGTTGAATCTTTTGCACAAAATACGTCTTCAAATACTCCCCAACCTTTTTCTACATCTATTTGTTTTCTAGTACATGATAGATAAGGATAAGAGGCAATAGCAGCTACAGCATGTCCAGGCATTTCTATTTCAGGAACAATGGTAATATGCCGCTTAGCAGCATAAGTGACAACTTCCTTAATTTGTTCCTGTGTATAAAATCCACCATAAGGGATACTATCATATTTATGATCGCTATATTTACCAACCATAGTGCCTTTTCTCCATGCACCCACTGTAGTTAGCTTTGGATATTTTTTAATTTCAATGCGCCATCCTTGGTCGTCGGTTAGATGCCAATGAAAAGTATTCATTTTATACAACGCTAAAATGTCGATGTACTTTTTAATAAAACTGATTGGAAAAAAGTGACGAGATACATCTAAGTGCATGCCTCTCCATTCAAATCGGGGTGAATCTTTTATTTGAACGCATGGTATTAAAAGTGCATTACCTTTTTCAATTGGCAATAATTGAATCAATGTTTGTAATGCATAAAAATTTCCTGCGCTATTTCCTTCTGCTAAAATGGAAATATGCTTCTCGTCAATCGTTAAATGATAATTTTCTTTGTAACCTGCTTCCCAATCAGGAATTATAAATTGAATATAATTATTGTCTTTTGGAACAGATGAAACCGTTTGAAGGTTGAAGCCATAATAAGTATTCAAATATTCATTCAACCATTCTACTTCACTTACAGGAGTTGTTGGTGTGACTACAATTTTTGTAGAAGACGACAGCACAAAGTTTCCTTGAAGTTTTTTACACTCTTTAGGAAAAGGAATAATTGGTAATGAAGATTGTTGTTCTTGAGAAATAATTCTCAACGATAGGATTATTAATAGTATGAAGAATAATTTATTCTTCCTCATCGTTATTTACCAATTCTGATAATTCTTTCGGAAAATCATCTGCTAAAATGTAAACGCCAGTCATTGGATTTACCACCTGACGAACACTTTTTAAATACACATTAAACAAGAAGCTGTCGCTTGATTCAACCTTGTCTGTTTTACTCACTGCTTTTTTAGAGAATGGTAGTTGCGTAATTGTTCCATCATCCATAGTACATTCTACAATCATCATGTCTGGAATTTCAAAACAAAATTCATCATCGTTAGGGTATAAACCTCTTAATAAATAAGTAGCATTATTAACCACTTTAAACTCTCTTACATTGCCTTGCACATCAAATTCATCTTCCCATAAATATTTGATATTGTCTTCTGTTTCTTCTCCTTCATTATCTTTATCGGCGTAAGCTTGACTAAATTTTGAATTTACTAATTTGACGTTAATCGTTACTTTCATTTCTTGCTATGTTATAAATTTATATTAATGTGCTGCACTAGAATTAGAATCTAATTCAATGCCTTGTTTTTTAAAGATAGAAGTTACTTTGTAAGCGTACCAAGCTAAATAAGCAAAGCAAAATACAGTAACAATATAGGATAAATGCGGATTTAATACATCTACTAAAAACCCTTGAAATGGAGGAATTAAGGCTCCGCCTAAAATCATCATTACTAATAAAGAAGATCCTTGATTGGTGTATTTTCCTAAACCATTAATAGCTAATGCAAAAATACAAGGCCACATCACGGAACAAAATAATCCACCGCTAATAAAAGAGTATAATGCTAAATTTCCTGTGCTCACTAATCCAACAACCATCATCACACAAGCTGTTAAACTGAGTATCATTAAAGTTCGAGCAGGATTGTCGCCCGAGAAAATGAATATTAATGTTGCTAATAAAATATATGGGATGTAAAATATATAATCGTCTACGTTGCTTCCTCTTAAATAGTTAATGCCATAGATAACTCCAAAAGCAATAAATGGCGTAATAAATTGCATAATGATTTTAATTGTTTTGCTAAAATTAAAAACCGCTAAAGCACCGGTCCAACGCCCAATCATTAAACTACCCCAATACAAGGAAATAAAATGAGAAATTTTTGTATGGTCAATACCTTTAATTTCTGGCATCGCTAATAAAGCGCCCATGTTACTTTGTATAGTTACTTCAACGCCCACATATATAAAAATGGCTACCATCCCTAATGTTAATTGCGGATATTTTAAAGCGCCTAAGTCTTTATCTAACTTTTCGGACTTGGTGACTTCTGGTAATTTAGAAAACCATAAAATGCTAGCACACAAAATAAACAAAGCAAATAAAATGAGTGCAGGAATTTTCACTGCCTCTAAGCTGCTATCTGCTGCTGCTGGCGCACTAATGTTGCCAAATAATGCATAACTTAAAATTACGGGGCCAATGGTTGTTCCAAAAGAGTTAATGCCCCCTGCTAGATTTAAACGTTGCGCACCAGTTTCTTTAGCGCCAAAGTTTATTACAAAAGGATTCGCTACAATTTGTTGTAAGGCAAATCCTAAACCAATGATAAATAAGGCACATAATAATAATGGGTAGGAATTTAAACTAGCTGCTGGAATAAAAAATAATGAGCCAATGGCTGAAATTAATAAACCTAAAATGAGGGCTTTTTTATAACCAATTTTATTTACTGGATCGCCATAAGCACGTGATGCAAAAAAGTAAATGATAGAACCTACGGCATAAGCCGCATAAAAAGCTAAATCAACTAATTGAGACTGAAATTGTGTGAGTGTAAATTTTTCTTTGAATAAAGGAATTAAAATTCCGTTACTAGCCGCCACAAAACCCCAAAAGAAAAACACACTTATAAGTGCAACAAACGATGATTGTAATTTCTGCATAAAAAATTAAATTGATATGTATCTAAAGTAGAACTTTTAGTTCAGTAGAGTTTCTGTAGCTAAACCCTTTTATTAACAACCTTCTTTTTACTACTTATTTCCTTAATTCGTAATTCGTAATTCGTAATTTGTAATTTCACAGAATGCAATTATTAACTCCAACCCACTGGCAAGACTATGAACTAATAGATTGTGGTGATTTTGAAAAACTGGAACGTTTTGGTAAATACATTACTATTCGCCCCGAACCACAAGCTGTTTGGAAAAAAAAATACTCATATGCTGAATGGGAAAAGCAAGCGCATGTGAAATTTGTGCCTAAAAGCAGCTCAAGTGGAGAGTGGAAGGCCTTAAAAAAAATGCCTGATCAATGGACAATTTCTTATCCTTTGGGGAATACAGAAATCACCTTGCGTTTAGGTTTAACCTCATTTAAACATGTGGGGGTATTTCCTGAACAGGCTTGTAACTGGGATGTGATTTTTGATTATCTATCTCCTTTAGAAAAACCTAAATTCTTAAATTTATTTGCCTACACCGGAGGAGCTTCTGTGGCTGCAAGAGCAGCTGGAGCGGATGTAACACACGTAGATAGTATTAAGCAAGTTGTGAATTGGGCTAACGAAAACATGCAAAAATCTAATTTGGATAATATCCGTTGGATGATTGATGATGCTCTAAAGTTTGTAAAGAAAGAACAACGTCGTGGGAATTTATACCAAGGTATTATTTTAGATCCTCCCGCTTTTGGACACGGACCAAATGGTGAGAAGTGGAAATTAGAAGATAATATTTTAGAAATGATTGATAGTGTGTTGCAAATTTTAGATCCTAAGCAGCATTTACTGATTCTGAATGCTTATTCATTAGGCTTTTCAGCATTAGTACCTCAAAATTTATTAGAGCCATTTGCTACCAAACATAAATCCAATTTAAGTATCGGAGAATTATACCTTGATGCAAAAAGTGGAATTAAATTACCTTTAGGTGTTTGGGGAAGATTAGAGAAGAAATAAAGTTATTTAATTATATCTTTAATCAACTCAACTTTAGCAACGTTTAGTTTTTGTAATTTAGATTCTCTGAACGTTTCGTTCCATTTAATAGCAATCTTTGATTTTTGAAGATCTCCAGCGCCTGCTACTTCATTAAATACTGCTGTAAAATCATCAGTTTTACCTCTTTCTAAAATCATCGTTTTGTTCTTTTTAGCATTTGGATTCTCAGCTCCATTTGGCATAATGGCAACACATTTATTTGGACTCATAATTCCAATGCCATCACCAGTATAAATGCATTCAAATTTACCGTAGGCTTTAGCGGTAACGGATTCATTCTTTTTTAATGTACAAGTAAAATTACCTTCGGTAAATTCGTTTTTAGTTGGAGGTAAATCAAAATTAGGAGCCTTTGTAACTTGTCCACCAGCGGAAGCTTTATAAATACCTTTTAACTCTAAAGTAAATTTATCAGCTTGCATGTCTGTCCCTCTAAAATCAAGCACTTCTGTTTCCTCTTCATTTGGTTGAACTACAAAATTTTTATCTCTGCAAAAAACAGTTTTACCGTCTACTACATAATTAATTTCGTTTGGTTTGATTAATAAGTAATCATTGGTTTTATTGAAAATTTTAATTTTAAATTTCACTTGTTTTCCAACAGCAACAGCATCAATAATGTAAACATTATAGTCATCTGTTTCTAAGGTAGCTTCCTTGTATATATATTTTAAACCTGGATCAA
>SYEI01000317.1 GCA_005800865.1 Bacteroidota bacterium
CAACCTTCAATTTTTATATTATCTCTCACAATCTCAGAAGACTGAATGCCAGTACCATTAACTGTTATTTCAGGTACACCATTTGCAGTTCTAAACCAAGCACTAATAGTATATTTTTGGTAAGGATTTGGAGTAAAATAATTAGTACCAGTACTCAATACATTCACATTCATACTAAAAACTTGATTGCCAATACCTTCAATTGATTTTTTACCAGTATGAGCAACTATAGTACTAAATGGCATATCATCTGCATTTGGTGATAAATTCAAATGCCCTCCTTTACGATACGGAGCCGGTAAAGAAGAATAATATATTGAGTTACCATAATCCTCAAAACCATCAAACGCCGTTTCATAATATCCAGAATTGGAAGCAATTGCCGTTTGAACTGAATTATTATATCCATATAAAGCAGCAGACTTAATTCCAATTGCATTCGCATTTTCCAACTCAAAACCATATGGACTATATTTTGTTACTTGATTTACCATAGTCCAATTTTGATTTGTGTTGTAAAAATTCTTTTCCCAATCAAATAATACAAATTCCTTAAACGTACCATCTTCCTGTATTTTAGTGGTATTTGGATTTGTACTATTTGCATTTTGTTTACGTTCTGTTTGATATGCAAATGATTTATCCATTCGCCAAATACCAGCTGTTCCAACCCTGTATTGATTAGTGTTAGTAAGCAATGCAATTGATCCTAATTTTGTATAAATAGCTGGACCGCTATTTGTTACATCCACGTCTGGATCACCTACATCCTGATAATCGTAAATCCAGCCTTTATCCTTAAACTTTGCTGACGAAGCATTTAATACACCATCTAAGCACTCTGTCAATCCACATTCATCTTTTATGTCACCAGTAGAAAGTATAGCATTAGTACTAGCATTGAGTGCATAAACTTTTTTACCTGCCTTTTTCAGATTAATTGTTTGCCAATTTATAGTAGACGATAAAGGAAAAGTTAAAATTACATCACAACCTTTTCTTTCTCCAACAGTTGGCTGACTAAAAGTAATAAATGAATTAGATGCATCACTCGTATAAGTAATAGTATAGTTGGCTCCAATATTAGTACCACAATCAATACTACTTAAAGAACTAGCATTTAGATGTTGGTTGAATTGGGTAAATAAATCAAATTTTCTGTCATTCACAGGATCCGTTAACGACACAATTGATCCATTTGAAATCGATTGTTGATTTCTTCTTCCTGACTTTATTACTAGGCCACTGCCAGTTGAACCAGCACTAAATTTAGATCCATCCGATTTCACTAAAACAGCAGAAGTACCGTCAATTATACTCTTAATCCAGGCTCTAGAATATGCCCCACTAATATTAATTAACACTTCGTCACCTTCAGATAATTTTTCCCCGGTTGTACTAGAAGTTAAATCCATATTTTGACTTGAATTAATTGAGAAATCAAAAGTAGCTCTATCATTTTTATAAGCATTTGCCATACCATTATATGACCAATGTGCAGCATAATCGTATTTATAGATTGGTTTATCAAAATTATTTGTGACCGTAGAAAGTAAAGGTTTCCCAGAATAGGCATCAAACATTAAATTTTTAGAAACAACAGTACTCCCTTCTTTAAATGATTTGGTTTCCATTAAAATAGCTGATTGATTTGCCACATGCATAGTCACAATCGATTTATCTACCTGTTCGGAATAATCAATAGTGGGCACCGCAACAAATACTGGCACTGGCACGGCAAGGATAATTGTAAAATATAAGTTTGTTTGTAGTCCCTGATTCATTTTTACACCATAAATCTCACGCATATCAATGTATTGTTCTGTTGTAGTACCCATCGTCGCTTCTCGATAATAGCCATCTCCAAAAAGTGCATTTACTTTTCCACCAACCTGATATTTATTCTCTTGTTTAACTACAGGCACCGTATTAGGATTATTAAAATCTGCATTTGCAGCATAAGTTGCGATAGATTTATTTAATCCATTCATATTATTAGTTACAACATTCATCCATTGAGAAAACGCATGATTTTCAAAACTAACAGAACCTATAAATGGTATAGGAATTTTTGGATTAAACTTTTCATGATCTAATGAACTACGGGTAATAGAATACGGCGCATCTAAAGTTGTATAGTATTCATGAACCGTAATACCTTCTCGTGTTTTTGTAATGCTTGGTGAGCCATTAGCAGGCGTTTCTGTTTGATTAATATTTTTCACAATAATGCGGCTGTAACCAACGCTAGCGCCTGGATAAAAACTTTCACCAACAGGTTCTTCTATATAAAGGTCTTCATTTTTAAAAATGAAAAATGGACTTGAATATTTAATAGGCTTTCTATATGGGATTTCTTCACCACCTATTAAAGGTTCATAGGAAGCTACTCCTGAACTACGACCATCAGCTAATCTATAGGTATATTCTTGACCATATTCAGATGGTACTTCTCTAGAAGCATCCGTTTCCTTCCAAGAATCTGTAATTCTGATTTTTTTAACTCGATACCCTCCACCATACTTGCATCCATCGGGAGTGTTTAATCTAATAAAAGATGGCTTTGAAGTATTAATACTTTTACCGTATCCAGAAGCTTCACAGAAACTATAATAGCCTGTTATAAGTTGGGCAGCTGATGAAACTGCACCAATTATAGAATTAGCTACCTGATTAACAAATTGCATACCGCCACCCGTGCCATTATTACTTGCAGGAAATAAGACATCTGGCCTTTGTAATTTTAAATATTGCCAAGCAGCTTTTCTAATTGGGTGAGTATATGGATAGCCTCCAACGTCATGAATACTAACTTGATCTAATTTAACATACCCGTAACCATTGGAGCTCAATCCAGCATCAGAACTTTGAATATCAGCGTAGCCACTTACATAATCCGTCTGTGTAACTCCTCCAATGCCATTTCCTTTTAAATCAATATATGCATTAAAATAAATTTGACTGATACCTGCAGTATATTTTTTCACTAAGGCGTCGGTATTTATTTTATCTGGCTCATTGATTTCAAAAAAAAGATACTGATTTTTATCTTTCATTATTGCCGTAGGATTATCATCTATATTTTCTCCAAATCCTTTTATTTTAACCATCTCCATAGCTGGAAGTCCATGCACATAGGCATAATCATCCGCTTCATAATCTACTTTGATTTTACCACCAGAAGGCAATGTAATCTCTTTTAAATTCCAAGCTGAAGCATGTTGATTTCTAAGCGCCAAATCATCTGTGTATGATCCATTTTCATTATAATCACTTTTTTGGTTAGTGTAAGGGAAAATAGTACTATTCACTCCAAAAACATCTGGTTTATAATTCCCCCACCTATCTTGTTGCAAAATACTATAATTTGGGTTTTCATCCATATTAGATGCATGATAATCAAAAATATAAGGAGATAAGGCTCCTTTTTCATTTCCTAAATATGTAAACCAAACTTTTTCTAAGGTTAATTTCCCATTTCCGGGAGCATTACTATTAATCGTGTTTTTACACAAATCATAATTATACTTAAAATGCACTTCTTTCAAAGCTTTTGATAAATCTGCTTTTGAAAATAAAGATATTTTATCTAGTTGCTTTACAAAATGAGCTTGATCCATACTTGAAGGTACTGGATTTCCTGTGTAAGCTGGTTGATTCTCCCCAGTTGCACCATTTGCATCTAGTCTAGCACTGTTATCTAAAGTAAAAAGAGCTATGTGAGATTTAGTTTCAATTGAATTCAAATACCAAATTTCTTTTGTTCCAAAGGTATAACCAGCCTTATCATCCACGTCTGAACTTATATATCCTTTCAGATAATTAGCGCCTGCAAAAGGAGTTCTCCATTTATAATCATTAGTGGTGCGTGTATAATTAAATTTAACCCAATATCCAAAATCATCATCAGATAAACCATTGTTTGTTAAATCTACATAATCTGGAGAAACTATAGCACTAAGCATATAGGAGTGAACATATGCTGGTATATCTGTATAGGTAAAAAAATGGTCGTCCAATTGATCATTATTTTGAGAATTGTCGATACTACCTACATAATTTATTATTTTATCATCAACCACATTTCTACCTGGTTTATTCTTATCAACAGAAAAATTAGCTTCTTTTTGACTTGTATTTTGGGCAGGTAATCCATAGATGTAACGATTTCCATCAGCATTTATAACTGATAATTCTCCAATTTGATTACCATTGCCTAAAGAAATAGATGAATGTGTCGTGCCTGAATTTGCAGGATTTGCATTTAAGGAATATACATGATTATCTACCCAATTGTCTTTATATTTTGGAATATTATCAATTTCGGAAAAAGTTTTATATGACATTAATTGGGATCGTGTTCTCTTAGTTGAATAATGATCTTGATTAATAATATTCGAATTATTTGTTCTAAAATCAACTATTTGATCAAATGCTTCTGCAACATTAGTCGGATCAAGTGATATATCTGAATGGTCTGGTAAGTTAACCATAGTTGTTATTGGAAATGGGTTATACGACATATTCACACCAAGTTCGTCGTCTTCGTTTGCAACAATTTCATTTGATAATTTAAAATATGTTTCACCTCCCTGATGTATGTGACTCGTTATATCAGAATATAATTCGGGTCTATGCCATGGTCCTGTGTAATTTTTTGAATAGTTTAACGCTAAATTAACACCTACATTCAAATTTGGATAACCTAAGCCAATTTCTACTCCTATGTTGCCACCAACATTTTCACCATATATTTCAGGCCCTACTAATAATCCTATATCACTTCTATAAGGTCTAAAAACACCGCCTACGCCTTGTCCGTTTACACGATAAACATCATATGTAGAAATTGATGCTGGCATACTGGGAATATCTTTTGTAGGGCTTACCTCACGTTCTCTATTATAATCCATTAGTTGGTAATCATCATTATGATTACCAAAATCCATAGAAGATGTTCGTTGATTTTGATATAAATACCCATAGCCTTTAAAATCTATTGATTTAAAACCATTAGCCCCAAAACGAGTTTGCTCATAGCTTGCGCTAACAGAAAAACGGTTATCAATACCAACTGTATTAACACCAAAACTAAATTGTGTGCTAATATTAAATCCCTCAGTTGGAAAATCACTTGGCGGGATAAAAGCAGAAGATGCAAAAGAAACACCCCCGGAAGCAACTCCATATGAATTTGGAGTTGCATCTGCAGCATCCATTTCTACGTAAATGTCTGTACCACCCATGAATCCCTCCATTTGATTTTGAGTTTTTGAAATACTACTTGTGAAATTCAAGTCTTTTAATCCATTTAAAGAGCCAATATTTGCATTTAATCCAAATGACTTAGTAGCATCATTTTTTGACTTAGACAAACTTAAACCAACATTTAAGTTTGTTTCGCCAGCCAACGAATTATAACTTAATGATGCTTGCGCTCCATAACCGCCTCCATTAGTACCTGACAAGGAAAATCCCCCTGTAAATCCAAAGCCTTTATAGTTATTCCATTGAGCCCCTAATTTTAAGGTTTGATTAAATTTAAACCCCCATATTTCTGGGATACTTGTAAAAGGAATTCCAAAGCCAAGCCCAACAGTTCTATTTGGACGCATATTAATTTTTTTATTAATCGTTTCACCTGAAAAATCATCTGGTAAACCGCGCATATTTCGTCCAATAACTCCTGGATTAATATTCCATCCTAAACCTACCCAAGAAGCCTCATCTTCCATACCAATACCTGCATGGTAAGCTAAATTAACTGGATACCCCCCATTTGGGCCAGGGACTGTTAATAAAGGGATATTGTAATTAAAATCTCCAGAAAATGGATCCACCATTTCTGTAGTTCCAATTGGCTCGAAACTTGACATTTCAGGCTGGCTTGGACCAGAAGTTAATGCATATGCCGCCGAAGGTGATACAATTTGAAAAACAATATTAAGCACTAAATAAAATGCTACAATGCGTTTAAATTTTTCTTTTTTCATAATCTTTACTTTACGATATTCTATAGTATGTTTAATTCCAATTAACAGCAGGTTCATCTTCGATGTCCTTATTTTCAATCTTTAATATTACTCTACCTGTTCCAAAAATATTATCATCAAAAACAATCAATTTGTCAGCTTTTTTATTAATACTTTTACCAAAAGCCAAAACAAAATTATTGTATGGAGAAAGTCCGTAGCTTCTTTCAAAATGAGCTAATAAACAAGGCAATGTATCTTTGTCTTCAATTAAAACAAGATCGTTTTGAATATTATTCATGAAATACTCTAATCGTTCATAATATTCATTTTGACTTTTAATATTTGCCCCCATTACTTCGTTGGAATTAGCCACTTTAATTCTTAATGTTGCGTACTGCATATTGCCAAGCTCCTTAATTCTAGTTGCTACTTCATTGTTTTTTATACCACCATTTACTAATTCCTTTGCCACAATATAACTTACAGGTTTATACAGAATTTGAAAATTTATATCTTTAAATTCTTTACCAACATTCAATCCATTGTCTTCATTTTCTACCCAGTTTATATAATCAACGTGAGATAATGTTGCTTTCTTGCAAGAAACCAAAAAACTAAATAATATCAGAATTACAAATAATCTACTTTGCACCACCTTTATACAATTCATTTACATATACACTTAATTCTTTTGTAACATCTTCGGCATCATCTCCATATAAAATAGAACTTTTGTTTTCAAAACCTAATATATATTTATAATTGTTTTTTTTACCAAATTGCATTATATACTGACTTAATTGTTTCCAGATTTGATTTTTATATTGCTCATTGGTTTGGGATGTGCTTTCAGTAAAATTTTGCTCTTTTAATGCATATTCTTGTCTTTTCGCTTGAAATAAATTAATTTTATCCATGTCATTTTTTGAGGTAATAGATTTTGACAATATTGTAAGCTCAAGTTTTAAACTATCTAATATTTGTTGTCGCACATTAGCCACATTTTCAAATTTAGATTCAAGTTCTTTTTTCATAGTAAATTCATCGTACACTGTTTCTATATTTACAAAAACTATTTTTTGCTTTTGATTAAATAACAGGACTGCGCATGTAATTGAAATGCAAAGGGCAAGGAAAGCTATTGGGGCAATTAATTTATTCATATATTATTTTTTAAAACGTAAATACCATTTTTCATTTTTCTCATTGATAATTTCCAAAATATAAAACTTATTATTTGGCATAGTTTGTCCAGGTACATAATAAGCACTATTTGCTAAATTTATTGAATACCTATTGTCTCCGTATATTACAGAAGGTGCAGAACTTGCCATTGAAACTGAACTATATACAATCGTATTAGCTTCATTATATATATTAAATTTCAATTTACTGTCAGTGTCTTTATATTCTTCATTGTACTTGAATAATAATTTTTGCTCATGAATCGTATAATATCCGCCATCTAATTTCTTTTCTGGAATAGCAAATTCTTGAACATAAGGGCAGCCAAACGATAATCTTGGATGTCTTATTTTTGATCCAGAAAATTGAAGTGATGCATCAGCAATTAAATCTTCCGCAGCGCTTAAACCAAAAGTTGCTCCTGCAATTGGAGCACCATTTATATATAACTTTAGTAAACCAGCAGATTGATCCTTTTCAAGTCTGAATACGGACGATTGCGCATAAAGACCAAAAAAATGTACTGTACTATTTGCTACATCAATTATTCTTTCATTATTTGTGAAAACATAAAATCTAAAATTCCAAAAATCAACCATTCCCATTCCATATTTTGTAGTATTTAAGTTTACATCAACATCAGTTTTACTAAAACCTATACCATAAGTTTCGAATAATAAGGGTAAAGGTCCTCCAGTTGTCCACTCAATCCATCCTTTATCTAAGGAATTTAAAACATTAACAGAAGAAGCCCCATCATGCCATTGAAAAAAGCTAGATGTGCCTCCAGTTTTTATTAGTGTATTATCTGGAGTCATTGTAGTTGTATTGGCGGCCATGTTTGTCCACTCAGGCATGTAAGCTATATCAAACGTTTTTGTAGCCACAGCTGAAGAAGGGAAAGGAAAATATCTCTCGAAATAATACTTCACAGTATATTTTCCTGCACATAAATCAGGAATTACTGCATGAGCTGGCAACACTGTTAAGTTTACGGTATTGATAATCGTTCCAAACTCATCTAATATTTCAAATTTGGATGGGTCAATGGGAGCATTCACCGAAGCCGTAATATCGGCTACACCTGCACAAGGATTATTACACCTAACATCTGTAACGTTAATAACAAAATTAGCTCTAGAGAGTCCTATAATAGGCATTGGCAATGTTCGCATAACCATGTTTGAAACACGAGCACTTGGAGAGCCTAATAATACTTTCACAAGAAGATTATTTTCTGGTTTTAATGATTCCATTTTTTTTCTAGAAACTTCTTTTCCATTTAGATAAAAAATAAAATCACCTGTTTTTGAATCTGTTGCAAACGCAAAAACGTCACCTGTGCTATATTTTGATTCAAAAATATATGAATCAACAAACCAAATTCGGAAAAATTCTTTTCCAACAAATTCAAAATAGGTTTTCTGTCTTAAATCTTCAAACCCATCTTTTATGTCTTTTTGTTTTTCAATTAAACCAACATACACTACATCTCTAATGTCTGGAATTGAAAATTCCAGATAGTTGTCGAAATCTTTTGTGAAATTATTTTCTGAAACGACATAATTTTTACCAAAAACAAATTCACCGTTCTGAGAAATATTTTCTCCTTTATCAAATAAATACAGCGTTTTTTCAATATTTCTTGTTGGAATATCTAGGCTTGCAGTTGAAGTATTTTTTAAATATAACCAATCTATTTTCGTGCCCACAACCCCAACTGTTTTTTTTGAATCGTTTAGTTGATCGAAAATTGTAATAGGGTAATTTCCTGGCAATAAATCGAGCCACTTGTTCTTTCTTCGCAAAGAATCTAAATTTGAAGAAATTAGAATAGAATCAAATGCAAAGTCAGTATAAGTTTTCAATCTACTAAATACCTCTTGATTGGATGGAACTTTAACATCATTCCATGCAAAATTGTAAGGAGCATAACCGCCTTTAAGAATTAATTCTACACTTCCTTTTGCGAGATCATTATCGTAATTTTTAACAATACCTGTAAGAGAAGGCTTAGAAAAAAATGTAGATTTTACATTCTCAAAATAATCATTCATTTTATTAAAGGCAACATCAACTACTAAATCCATATCCGGTTTTGTAGGCTCTTTAAAAATAACGATGTCATTTTTGTAATACAGTATAGTCTCTGCTTTTCTTTCTATTTTTAAAATATCCGAATTTTTTAACCTACCAAAATCACCTTGTAATTTCCCACTCGAAAAGATAAATAATCGTTTATGATCAATTAAAAATGCATAATCAATTGATAAATAATCATTGTCAGTATTTAAATACGTTAAACCAATGGCGCTAAATTTAGCATTACCACTTGGTTTAAATTGCATATAACCATCACTTCCTCCTGCTAAAACATTTTCTGAAGCGGCTCCTGAATTTCCCCACAAGGTTGCTACAGTTTTAGTTAATACTGTAGAATTAATTGAAACACCAGTTCCATCAGTCCAATCTACACAATTTAATACAGTAAATGTTTGGCTTATCGTTTTACTACTTGCATCTGTAAGCACTAATGAATATATACCAGACTTAATGCTATTTAGCGAAGCAGTCGTTGCTCCATTACTCCATAAATAAGTATAAGGCTGCAAGCCGCCACTAACCGAAATTGAAATGGAACCTAAATTTGTAGCTGATTGACAATGAACATCCGTTACACTGCTCGTCATGGTTAATGGTTTAACAAAAGAACTTTTTGCTAAAGTGATTGAAGATCCATTGGATTGAATAACGCCATTTACAACAAATGATTTTGATGGAATACCGTTATTTGTAATGGTAGTTAGTAATACATTGTTTTTATAAAATTTAATTTGATTATTTAAGCGTTCAATTCTAAAAATACTACCTGCCGTATATGAACCAAATTGTCCAAATAAATCGCCTTCTTTATAAATTTTAATTGAATTATTATTAAATAACTGAATAGAGTAATCCATATTAGCAAAATCTATTTCGCCATCCACCTCATTATTATTGCTTGTTGATTTAATAAAACCAAAACCAAGTCGAACTCCTGTTTCAGTTACTTTAAATTCTGCCCAACCATTTGTGTTTGCATCTAAAATATTTTCAGATTTAGCACTAGCTTTTTGCCCATTTTGAGATTTAGTAATAGAATTACCATTGATGGTAACCCGAACTGGGTTAGCCCAAATAATATCCGTTTGTTGAGCAAAACAAATATTTGCACATAGCAAAACTACATAGAATAAAAATTTCATAATTACCGTTAAGATTAATTAGTATTACTATAAGTGGCAGGAAGTGTTTGATAGCCCGTAGTACTTTCAAGCTTCGCCTCTCCGAAAAAGGAGTTTAAACCAGTAAAGTTACCGAGCCCAATATATAACACATTCAAAATACGTTCGAAACTAGTTCCATCTGCAAAAACTCCAGATTGAGAATATAAAAAGGTTTTATTAAACAAATCTGTTGCAGCACCTGAACTAGTTTTAATTTTCACATAAATCTTACTAATATTAAATGTGTCTTCTAAAACCACAATCATTTTTCCAAATTGTTTAGTATTAGCTTGAAATAAGGTATCTGCGTATAGGTTTGTAGTATCAGATTCAGCTTTTTGCATATACACTTCCATAGATGTTGGCGCAGGAATAGATTGTGCAGAAAGTTTATTAATACAAATGGATAATAAGAAGCAGGTAATTAAAATTAATTTGTTCATAAATATTATTTTTCGACGAATTACGCTAAATAATACTTATAGAACAATAGCAAAACGCTTAATCGACGAATAATGTTAATAATTTAATGATTAACAAACATTTCAAATGCAAAAAAACAAGGTAGTAAAAACTCCAATACTTGGTTAATTTCAAGTAGACTACTTGGCTTTTACCAAGTATCTATTACGACTTTATAACTGCATAATAATGAAAGAATCTTTTTGAAAATCAACACTTTAAAAAAACACATGCCTTTTTATAGTACTTCATAATTGGCGATTTTAATTAATTCCCCATAATAAATTCAAAGAAAATATTTTAGTTCTAAAGTTATTAAACAACAACCTAAAAATCACCAATTGTTAATTAAATTATTTTAATCCAAAGTAAAAAACACAAAATAAGCTTCGATTGAATTTGAGTTATAAAACTATTTATTAATCAGCAAATTTTCTTTTCCCTTTTTTAGCTTCACAAAATCTTTAGAAATTTCAACAACCGTAAAACCCTCAATCACTTCCTTTTGATTCGCAAAATAGGACTTGCCATTAATGCTTAACATAGCCGTTTGGGTGCCTTTATCGTTATTCTTCACTAATCCAACATACTTTATATCTAATGCTGGAGAATTAACAACTGATGGTGTTTTTGTAGCCTGCTTTACTATTGGTGTAGATGTTGTGTTTTTTATTGAGGAAGTAGTTTGTTTATGTTCTTTAGCAAAATTCCCTCCTTTTAAAAAGGGATCGGAGTAATTAAGAGATAAGACGATGCTATCATCCTTTTTTACTTCGTCTATTTTTTGAATAGATTTATTTGCTGTTTCAAGAGTAACATCGTCATCGCCTTGTAAAGCTCCATATATCCTATAACCCACATAACCCCATGCCATGAGATTAATAAGGATTAATAAGTATAACTTGGCTTTTTTACTCATTAATTCATTAACTTAAATCTAAACGCACTTGAAGCTGGAGACACATTCCCAACAGAATCCACCGACTTCACTTTCCACCAATAATATGGTGAAGCTATTAAAGTATTGGTTGGCGAACTTAATGTTGGTTTAATTGAAAACACATTGCCAATATTTCCAATTCTAAGTATAGGCAGTTGATGACTAATATTTGTAAAAACACTATCGGTAGAAATATAAATACTATCTAATAATATATCTGCCTTTACACTTCCGTAAGTCCATCTAAAAGAAGAAGAATCTTTAACCGTTAATGAATTTCCTGGCGCGCTAAGCGTTGACGCCGATGGAAGTTTGTGGTCAATTCTAAATGATCTTATTTCATCGTTGACTGTATTATTAAACGCATTGAAAGCTTTCACCTGCCATTTTATTTTCTCTTCGGCTCCTGCAGCAGTAGTAGCAGTATACGTATAATTTGTAACCGTCAAAGTTGGTACAGAAGTAATGGAGCCTGTTCCGTTAGTAATTGTTAAAGAATAATGTGTAGCGGCAGAAAGAGGGTTCCACGAAAGTGAAATAACATTAG
>SYEI01000318.1 GCA_005800865.1 Bacteroidota bacterium
AACAATAAATTGAACTTTTTGCTGCATACCTTTACTTAACTCCTCAATTTTTTTATCCCACCAAGATTCAATTTCAAATTTAATGAACCACTCCTTTAATTTCACTTTAGCATCTGCTTTCTTTAAACCCTTTAATTGAGCTAAATACATCACTTGCTCCCCAACCGACATTTTTTTGTACAATCCTCTCTCCTCTGGCAAATAGCCAATAAAATCAACATGTTTAGGCGCTAATTTTTCGCCATTAAATAACACTTCGCCACTATCTGGGCCTGTAATTTGATTAATGATTCGAATGAGAGATGTTTTACCAGCCCCATTTGGTCCTAGTAAACCGAATATTTTTTGAGGTTCAACAATTAAGCTCACATCTTTTAAAGCAGTATGATTGCCATATTGCTTATTGATATTTTTTACTTCTAAAATTGGGTTCATAGTGTAATTTGATGTACGAATTTACTTAATAAATTTCACTAAATAAGAGTATTACGATGAGTGGTAAAAGAAAATTAAAGACGGTTTAATTATTCAATAATCAGCTTATAGGGCAATACCTAATGCCACCTGAAAACCATTATCCAGCTTTCTAGTTAAACCAAAATAGTTTACAGATAAAGAAAATTGATTTGCTTTTATATCAAACAATTGTGTAATTCCAATATTTGAATAGATAGCCATTCCCTCTGAATTTAAATTAAAAGATATATTGCCAATATCCATAGGTTTAAACCTATAATAATATTTGTACAAACCTAGACCGGCATGAATTCGAGTATTATTATAAATATAAAATGATGGATTGATGTTTAAATAGGGAACATTACCAAGTATTAAGCCTTTATCAACTTGGGGCACGTATGGATTTACACCAATTGATGGGCCAGTATATGAATAAATGTAACGTTGGCGAATTTGCATAAAACCTAAACCAATAACTACGCCAACATTTTTATGAAATCGTCTTTCAAATTCAATTAAAATAGAAGGATTGTAATACATGTTTTTTTCTGGTGTAAAAACATGAATACTTGAGTTGTTTAATTGATTAAACAACTCACGATTTATGTTGTTAAAAACAGCTCCTATTTTTATATGAAGATGAGATTCTTTTGCAAACTTCTCTTTGCTTACTTTTTCTTGAGAAAAAATAAAATTGGAAATAAGGGAAAGGAAAATATAAAAGGTTATTTTTCTCATTATTAATTGTTACTCCACATAAAACGCTAATCCTTTTAAATATTCACCTTCTGGAAAATTAGGGGTAATGGTATGATCTGCAGGTTGAGATAAAGTATGTAACAACTTCATATTTCTGCGAGATTCGATAGCGGCAGCCGTCACTGTATTATAAAATAATTTCTTATCAATTACTCCAGAACAAGAGAACGTAAATAAAATACCGCCTTTTTTAATGTTTTGCAGAGCCATTTGGTTTAAACGCTTGTAGCCAATAACGGCATTGTGCGATACATCTCGGCTTTTGGCAAATGCGGGAGGATCTAAAATAATAATATCGTAATTTTTACCATGATCTTTTAAATAATCAAATGTATCTACTGCAAATCCTTCGTGATTAGTTACATTATTTAAAATCGCATTTTTATTACACATATCAATTGCCTTCGCACTCGAATCAACCGAATGAACAATTTCGCAACCTTTGTTAGCCGCATACATAGAAAAGCCTCCCGTGTAAGAAAATGTATTTAACACACGTTTTCCTTGGCTATATTTTCCCAACAATTCTCTGTTTTCACGTTGATCAATAAAAAAACCAGTTTTTTGTCCATTAATAAAATCAATGTAAAATTTCACATCATTTTCAACCACAATTAACTCTTCGTTACAAGAACCGTATAAAAATTCATTTGCTAATCCCGCAGAATAATTGTTTGGTAAAGTCTCCGAGCTTTTATCATACACACTTTTTAAAGCTGAACCATACACATTTTTCAAAGCTTCTGTAATATCTACTCTGCTTTTATGCATGCCAATACTGTGTGCTTGAAAAACAACGTGTCCGTTATAAAAATCCATAATTAAACCCGGACAACCGTCTCCTTCTCCAAATATTAAACGATACACGTTTGTATGAGGGTTATTAGCCAAATTCAAAAACTGGCGATAAGCAAAAGCTCTTTCGATTTTTTTAACCCAAAAATCAACATTAACTTGTTGCTTACTGAAAGAAATAATGCGTCCAGTAATACTTCCTTTTTGGTATTGAGCCATTCCTAAAAACTGCTGTTTAGCCGAATAAACCTCTACAACATCGCCATCAGCTATGTTAGAATCTTGAGTTTTAATAGCTCCCGAAAAAATCCATGGGTGAAAGCGTAATACAGGCAATTCTTTGCCATTATGTAAGGTTAATCTTGGATATTCTATCATGGTACAAATGTATCGTTATTATTAGTTTTTGTAGCCAATTAAACCTAATTTTTTATTTAAATTAGCAAACAAATTCAAGTTTAAGATTTAAGCCCAAACTTATAACTTATAACTTATAACTTATAACTTATTATGACAACATCTGAAATAAAATTAAAAATTACGGTTGACGAAAACCAATTACCACATAAAATTGAATGGGAAGCGCCCGACGCTAACGAAGGCAGCAGTTGCAAAAGCATGATGCTAGCACTTTGGGATGAAAAAGAAAATAATACCATGCGTATTGATTTATGGACTAAAGACATGAGTGTGGATGAAATGAAGAAATTTTTTCACCAAAACATTACAACACTAACAGACACTTATTTGCGTGCCACTAATGATGAAGCTACTGTAAAAGAATTAAGAGAATACATGAGCGGATTAGGAAAACGCATGGGTGTTTTAGTGAAAGATTAATGAAGGGCTACTTAAGTATATTATGCTTTATAATTTGCTTGAGTAGTTTTTCTCAAAAAAAGGAATTTGATATCAAGAAAAAATACTCTGTAAAAGAGGTATTAGAAGATATTGATTATACCGAAAAATACCTTATCAAATTTCATCCCGATCCTTTTAGATATATTAGTAAAGACAGTTTGCATGCTTTTGTTTTAAAACAAAAAGCAAAGATTGATACGCCATTAACTGAAATGCAAATACGTTTTTATATTAAACGTATAGTCGCAAAAATAGGCTGCGGTCATACCGACGCAGCGGCATCAAAAAAATATGCTAAAGCGATAAAAAAAACAAACCGACCAATTTTACCACTTAATGTTTTTGTAACAGATTCCAATAGATTAATTGTATTAAATAATCTTTCCTCTGACACAACCATTAAGCCGGGAGATGAAATATTGCATATCGACAAACGATCTGTTAATTCGATTTTAAAAACCATCTATTCAATCACTACATCTGATGGATATAACGAAACTTATAAAAAGCAGAGCACGCGTTATAATTCATTTAAATACTATTATTCTTTCTGTTATGGTTTTAAATTTGATTATACAGTAAAAATAAAACATCAAAATAATCGCATTAATGATTACAAATTAAGTGCTATTTCATCGTTAAAAGACACGCTCATTCTATCAAAAAAAGATTCATTAGCTCCATTAAGAAAAATTAAAACCTGCAGTTACTCTGTTATTAAAAATAGCACCCCAATTGCCGTTATAGATATTAACGCTTTTAAAGGGAAACGTTGGCGAAGTTTTTTTAAAAAAACTTTTAAAGATATTGATCATCAAAACATTGAACATTTAGTGATTGACCTAAGAGATAATGGTGGTGGACAGATAAATCTGGGATTAAATTTATTATCTTACCTAATAAATAAAAAAATAGTATTGCCCTTTGATAAAAAAATAAATACAACCGCATTTAATCCAAAATATAAAATGGGTTTTGGGATGCGCGCTGTGCCAATTATGTTTGCATTACGACCACCAGAACGACTTAAAAATGGCAGGTTAAGGCATTATTTCATGGCATTTTCCAAAAAAAGAAAACAATTTAAAGGACAAATTTATGTATTAACAAACGGCAGATCTTTTTCGATGAGTGGAGTCACTTCTACTTACTTGAAACACAAAAGCAATGCAATTATTATAGGCGAAGAAACAGGTGCGAATGTTGCTGGCAGCAACGCCGCTATCAGTGGAAAAATAATTCTACCTAATTCAAAGGTTATAGTTCACATTCCATTATATCATTTATATCATGATATTGATATGAAAAATGAAGGAAGAGGCTTAATGCCAGATTATCCAACAAACTATACAAAAGAGGATGTATTAAATGGAAAAGATGTAGATATGAAAAAAGTGTTAGAGTTGGTTAAATAATAATATTTCTTCTCGACTTTGCCCGAAGTGACAATAGCCAAAAGACTAACTAATACTTTTTCTAACCCTTTGGCTAAAATCTCTTAATGCTTGGTTAAAAGCAGTGCCTTGTTCCATCTTCTCTTTAATGTAAATAGAGGCAAGGACATGAGTTAAACATTCACCTTCATCTTTACCTTCTACTTCAATTGCTGGTTTTTGTTCTTCCATCATCGCTTCTTCAGCAGATTGGAGTTGAGCTAAGGAATATTGCTCTACTAATTTTTTAATAACTGGTATTTGCATAATTACTTTCTTAAATCATCCATCATTTTTTGTAAATACTCTTCCTTACTAGTAGCTGTGCCTTCTAATAAAACACCATTTTTAAAACTTGCTAAATAGGGCAAATTATCAACTCCTCCTAGTTTACGAGTATTTTCATTTTCCTCAGCATTTACTTCTAAAAATAAAATATCTGCATTTTGCTCATCGTTTGAATGACGCTTAAATTTTGGTGCAAATAATTTACAAGAGCCGCACCAATCGGCATAATATTTTACTATAACCTTACTATTACTTTTTAGTAAACTTTCAAAATCGTTATCTGTGCTAATTTGTACCATTATTATGAGTATTTTAAATTAAATTATTTGACTGCATAAACATAACAATTAAAAACAGAAATTGTTAAATGAAAATTGAACTTTTTTGAAAAGAGTTCTAAAAATAAATTTATTAAAAAGTTAATCGGTATTGAGGAATAACAAAAAACTTCAGCTGATAATCGGTCTTAATTGATTGAGTATTTAAATCGTATTGTTGCTGAAAAATATTATTGTGTTTGGTTACATTTTGAATATCCACACTTAACTCATGAGTAAAACGCTTGGTATTTACTCTATAAGAAGGTTTTACGTCAATTCTGAAATACGGATCATATTGAGGATTGTAAGCCTGCGCTCCATCTTTTACTTCATCCTGGTAAGCAATAGATGCAGGAATATCAATTGGTACATAACGTTTGCCTCCTGCATAAGTCACCTTTACATCTAAGGCTAAAATATGTTTTTCTTTTATTTTAAATTCCTTACCTGCCAGCGCATTACACACATAATTACCATTAAAAGCCGTGTTTCTATAAACGCCGTCGCTGCCAGTATATTTACTTTCGAATAACGAAGCCGTTACTAAAAAATAGTAGCCTTTGCTATAAAATTTCTCTAAGGTCAATTCAATTCCATAATTTTCTCCTGTTCCATTATTTACCAAGCTATCAACATTCGGGCTATTAAAATCTGCACCCAAATTAGCCGTACTAAAATAATCTTGACGTGTTTTAACTGGCACTCGGTACAAATATTGATAATACAATTCTGTTTTAATACGTACACTATTGAATAAATTCACATCATACGCTAGCACTGCATGTGCTGCTTTTGTGAAATCTAAATTACGATTGGTTTCTTTTACTTTGCCGTTACCTATATTTGCCGTGGCAAAATACACATATAAAGGCTGCACCTGACTATGTAATCCTGCGCCAAAACTTAGAGATTGTTTTTTATTAATTTCATACTTTAAGCCTAAGCGTGGTTCAGGCGATTGAGAGCCATTTAGCAACAAGTACTGATACGTAAATCCAATGTTTGCGTAAAACTTTTCACTAAAGTTATGTTTCAATTGAATAAAGCCACGAGTTAAGGCAGTT
>SYEI01000319.1 GCA_005800865.1 Bacteroidota bacterium
ATTGTAATAAGCTTCGGGCGATAAGTATGGTGCTGGTGCAATTGGGGTTCCATCTTCTAGTAATAAAATATTGGCAGATCGACGAGGATATGACCCTCTGATTCCAACATTTAATCGATTTGAAATTCCCATATCACCTGAAACATTAACGCCTGATACTTTTTTTAGTACTTCTTCTGTACCAATTGGTTTTGTTTGCTCAATGTCTTTTGAATTGATAATAAAATTTGAACCTTCATATTTGGTTGAGTAACTGTTTGATATCGCATTGACAACTACCTCAGTGATTTGAATAGAATTAGCTGCCATTTTTATGATTGGCAATTCTATAACTTCATTTTCAGATGTAACACTAACTTCTTGTTCAATTTTATCATATCCTAATGTATAAAAAGTAAGATTATATTTCTCAGCAGATACATTTTCAAAAACGAACATTCCTTTTGAATCAGAATATTTATGGGTAGTATTATTTAAAGAAACTAAAACAAAAGGCATTGCTGTGCCATTTTCGCTAGTCACAACCTTACCTTTAATAATGGCATTTTGAGAATATATACTACTTGATACAAAAATGAAAAGAATAAAAATGGGATGCTTTAACAAGAACTTCATAGGGCGATATTATTTAGATTGATTATAAATATGCCTCAAAAGTAAATGATAACAACCTATTACGCCATACCTAAAAAAAGGTATTTTAAATAAAACCTAAAAAAGGGTGATAAAAAGGAAAAAGCGAAATTTAATTACCTAGCTGGTAGTCTAATCGTTCTATTTTTTGTTTTCGATTTCTAAGCCTAGTAACATAGTCTAGAGCTAATTTATTATTGTAATTTTCATAAGCCTTTTGGGCCCATGAAATTGCCACATCTAAATCTCCATTAATTTCATTTAAAATTGCCATATTATAGCAAGCTCTACCGGCTAGCTTTCTTTTTGAACTTTTAGTATCTTCCAGCCACAACTCTCCTGCGCCATCCCAATTTCCTGTTCTTGCTTTTCGAGTAGCTATTTTCAAATTACTTGAACCTTTTACATAATAATCTCTTGTTAACTTAATATAATATGGAATAATTCTATCAGCATATACATGCCCCATATGATTTGCACTTTGCTTAATCGCTTCTTTTCTTCCAAGCATAGCTTCTGTAGTATTAACAATATTAGCTGCACTAGCAGTTATTGTTAAGTTTTCTACCATAGGATATTCATCTAAAATGTATTTATTTTTTGGGTCATAAATTCGCCAACCAGTTTTAATAGTTGTTACAATATTTACTTGAGCTTGTGTGGCAGTATTAATAACATCTAACACGCTATTAATCTTTGTTGGTGGAGGTGTTAAAGGAATTACTTTTAATTCGCTATCAAAAACTTCTAACACAAATAATATATCTACTCCATGATCCTTGCAAATAGTTTCTACTTCTGTCCAAGATAGTTGAGAGGGAAATGTACCTGTTACTGGTGTTTTTAGCTCCACGCCGTTTAAAGGCTTGATGATATCAAATCGTTTGTTTTGAGTTAAGGCATCATTTAAACCACGAACACATTCCGCGCTTGATTCTTGAATTAGCTTTAAAGTTTCGCCTGATCTTGCCTGATGAATGGTATTTAAAACTTTATTTTCTTCTGAAGGAGTTGTTCTAGTAATGATACCTGCATTTTTAGAGTTTTTTGAAATTGTAACAGGAGCCGGATTTGTAGCATTGATGTAAACCAAATTTGTTTTACAAGAGGAAAAAAAGACAACAGTAAAAAAAATGCTAATAAAAGTTTTCATGAGATGACGATTTTAAAAACTTACAACAAGTATCTTACCAAAGATACAACAACAAAAACAAACAGGATGATTTGTTTCGTATTAAAATATGCTAAAACAACAATTTTTAAACTATTTCTTGTAAATCAAAGCCACGGCATAAGCATTTACACCCTCGCCTCTACCAACATAACCTAAACGTTCGTTAGTTGTAGCTTTAATAGAAACATCATCAACTGAGATATTCATAATTGGCGCTAATATATTTTGCATGGAAGTAATATGCGGATTTACCATTGGAGCTTCTAAACTCAAAGTTGCATCTACGTTTCCAATGCCATAACCTTTTTCACTTAATAAAGCAACCACTTCTTTCAATAACAATTTGCTATCAGCGCCTTTATATTTTGGATTATTGTTCGGAAAATGAAAACCAATATCACGCAAATTCGCTGCTCCTAAAAGTGCGTCACATATAGCGTGTAATAATACATCAGCATCACTGTGGCCAACACAACCTTTATCAAATTCTAATTTAATACCACCCAACCAAAGTTCTCTTCCTTCTCCTAAAGGATGCACATCATAACCAAATCCTACTCTAATATTTACCATGGTATTACTTAGTAATTAATTTTAAAATCCCTTCATGTATTCTTCAAAAGGAATACCTTTCATAAACTCTGGGGAATAAATATACTGATAGATTAAATCTGACCATTGTCTATCGGTTTTACGATCCGTTAAAATAGTTGAATCAAAAGGTTTACTATAATGAATTCGAATCGTTGCTTTTTTTGCTTTAAACATTTCATCAGGTAAAAACAACATTTCGATATTAGCTTTGATACCTATTTTTTTTCTGAAGTTAGCAAAGTTATAGAAGAAAGGAGAGTTCTCCCCTTCAATAAATACAGGTTGAATCATTCGTTTATGATCAATCGCTTGAGTTACAAAACTTTTCTTCCATGTTAAATCTCTTACCAACCCATTTTGTTTACGAGATACTAAGCCCGCAGGAAAAAATAAAACAGCACACTCTGTCATAAATACCTCTTCCATCGTTCTTAATGATCTTGTAGAAGAAGCTCCTACTTTATTTACGGCAACAAAAATTTCTCCGTAGTTTTTTAAATTCTTTAATATATCATTTACAAAAAAACGAACATCTGGTCTTACTTCACCTACCGATTTAATTAGAGCCATTCCATCTAATCCTCCTAAAGGATGATTTGCTGCTATAATAATTGACCCAGTTTTTGGAATGAGTTCAGGATGAACTGATTCAACCTTAGCTCCTAATTTTTCTAAGCCTTTCCTGTTGAATTCTAAGCCCTCATCATTTTTAAGATGCTCCATGGCATCGTTAATATCATCTTCATGAAGCTTCTTTTTCAGCCAATTAATAGCAAAACGCGGAAGCCAACGATAAAGCTTATAGGCTTTTTCTTTTAAAATTTTTTCTATGTCAATAAATTTCTTCGTTTCCATACAAGGTTTGCAAAGGTAAAATAATTGTTAATATCTCAACTATCCAAAATCATCTTTTTTGCAATTTGAAGAATTGGTCAAATCTCTCAAAACAACAATAAAATCAACACAATTTTAATTTTGATTAAAAAAAGCGATACTAATTATTTTGCTTGCAAACTATTAACAAAATTTGATTTATCAACAAAAGTGGTAAAAAATGGGTTAAAGTGGTAGAAAGTGGTAAAATTTTAATTATTTTTGACGCAATTCAAACCAAATCCACTAATGACAAGCCTTATAGGAGAATTCGAATGTAAAGTAGATGCGAAAGGGCGTTTCATGTTTCCTGTTAACCTCAGGAAGCAACTGGAAGAGGTGTTTGATAAAGGTTTTGTGATTAACAGAAATCTTCATCAAAAATGTTTAGTGCTTTATCCAATGGCTGAATGGAATAAACTCAACAAAAAATTAAGCAAGTTGAATCGTTTGATTAAAGCAAATGATGTATTTGTGAGAAAATTTTCGGGTGGGGCTACAGCTGCCGATGCAGATAATACAGGTCGTGTTTTATTACCAAAACCTTTAGTAGAATACGCTGGCATTACAACCGATATTAAAGTTTTAGGAAGCAATAATGTGATTGAGATTTGGGATAAAAAATTATACGATCAATTCTTATCTCAAGATGTAGATATCGAAAAACTAGCAGAAGATGTGTTGGGGAATTTAAATTTTAATGATGGTGATGATGAGTAATCTTCCTTATCACATCCCCGTTCTTTTACAACCTTGCATAGATGGCCTCGACATAAACCCTGACGGCGTGTACGTTGACTTAACCTTTGGTGGAGGAGGACATTCAAAAGAAATATTAAAGCATCTGTCGGCAAAAGGAAAATTATTTTCGTTTGATCAAGATGAAGATGCGAAAGCAAATATTCCTGATGATAAACGTCTCACCTTTATTCCTCACAATTTCAGATACATCTCAAACTACCTGAAACTATATGGAATTACACAGGTGGATGGAATTTTAGGTGATTTGGGTGTTTCATCACATCAATTTGATAAAGGTGAACGCGGCTTTTCTACTCGTTTTGATGCTGACTTAGATATGCGTATGAATCAAAAATCTGATTTAACGGCTAAGAAAGTACTAAACACATACGATGTAAAAAAACTAACGGCGATGTTTAGAGAATATGGGGAAGTGGATAATGCATTCAGATTAGCTAACATCATTTTTGAAGCTAGAACAAATGGCAGCATTGAAACAACTGCTCAGTTTAAAGAAGTAATAAAACCATGTACACCAAAGTTTGAAGAAGGAAAGTATTTAGCAAAAGTGTATCAAGCTATTCGTATTGAAGTAAACCAAGAAATGGAAGCTTTAAAAGAATGTTTAACCCAATGCGTTAATCTCTTAAGGCCTAATGCACGATTAGTAGTGATGAGCTACCATAGTTTAGAAGATAGGTTGGTAAAGAATTTAATAAGATCAGGAAACATAGAGGGAATAGAAGAGAAAGATATAGTATTTGGAAAAATCACTAAATATTTCAAGTCTTTAACGTCAAAGCCAGTGGTACCAGATGTAAAAGAGATTGAAACAAATTCAAGAGCAAGAAGTGCGAAGTTGAGAATAGCAGCAAAAATTTAATTAAAAAAGTGGCAAATAAATTTAGAGAAAACAAAACCGAAGAACTAGAAGAGCTAGAAGAACTTGTGGCACAAGAAGAGCCCCAGGTTGCTGCTAAACCTTCTAAACCTGGTAAAAAAGGGGTTTTGGCAAAAGGTCTCTCTAAAATTTTTGGCGGTTCATTTTTAAGTGATGCTAGAGCAACGCAACACGTGCCCTTCATTTTGTTTTTGGGACTGATTGCTATTTTATACATCGCTAACGGTTACTATGCTGATGATAAAATTAGAGAGGTAAATAAAATTAGTAATCAAATAAAAGAATTGCGTACCGAATACATTTCATCCAAATCGGATTTAATGTTTGTGAGCAAACAAAGTGAAGTAGCAAAGGCAGTGGAACCCCTAGGATTAAAAGAACCAGTGGTAGCTCCAATGAAAATTGAAGTAGATAGCGTGAAGACAGTAGTGAACAATAACTAAATAAAAATTCTGTGCTCTCTGTGGCTCAGTGGTGAAAAAAGAATTGGAAAATAAAAAAGACATATTATCAAGAACTTACCTAGTGTACATATTTCTATGTGTATTCTCTCTAGCTATTTTCTATAAAATGTGTATCATCCAATTTAAAGAAGGTGCTATGTGGAAAGCTAAAGCAGAAGCTTTTAACACACAAGTGCATGAAATAGAAGCAGTACGTGGAAATATTTTTGATATCAATGGAAATTTATTAGCGACTTCACTACCCTACTATGAAATTGCTGTAGATATAAATGCACCATCAATTGATAAAAAATTATTCGAAGAAAAAATTGATTCGTTAGGTTTTATGTTAGCTGATTTGTTTAAAGATAAAACCGCAAAACAATACACAAAACTATTAAGAAAAGCGCGTAAAAGCGGCGACCGTTATGTGGTTTTAAAACGCAATGTAACATATAAAGATTTACAAACACTAAAAACCTTTCCGATTTTCAAAAAGGGAAAACGTGGTGGTTTAGTAACCCTTCAAACCAACAAACGTGAGCGTCCATTTAAAATGTTAGCAGCTCGTACCATTGGAATGTCGAGAGCTGGTGTAAAACCTGTTGGATTAGAAGGTGCTTATGATACATTATTAATGGGTATTAGCGGACAACGTTTAATGCAAAAAATTGCAGGTGGAGTGTGGCGGCCTATTAATGATGAAAATGAAGTAGAGCCTAAAGACGGAAGTGATTTATTCACCACATTGGATATTAATATACAAGACGTTGCTGAAAATGCACTTTTAAAAACATTGATGAAAAATAACGCATCACATGGTTGCGCTATTTTAATGGAGGTAAAAACAGGAGAGATTAAAGCTATTGCCAATTTAACGCGCAATGGTAAAGACACAAGTACTTATAATTATTCGGAGAACTTAAACTACGCCATTGGTTATGCAACCGAGCCTGGCTCAACATTTAAACTTGCTTCCTACTTAGCAGCAATGGATGATTTTGATGTGAGTTTAGAAGAAAAAATAAAAGTGGGGAATGGAGAAGTAACTTACTATAACAAAACTATCAAAGATTCTCACACTCCAGAATCTCCTGTATTAACGGTTCAACGTGCCTTTGAAACATCTTCTAATAGTGCGATTGCAATTTTAATTCAAAAATACTATTCAAAAAATCCTCAGAAATATGTAGACAAACTAAAATCATTTCACTTGAATGA
>SYEI01000320.1 GCA_005800865.1 Bacteroidota bacterium
AATTGATACACTTGTTCAGCAATAGCAGCATCTTCTTTTCCTCCTAATAATATTAAAGGAAGAGAGCTGTTGGTACAAATTTCTTTTAATTTATTGAGCGGAATTTGTTTGGTAAAGTAAGAACCGCCTACTACTAATGCATGATAGTCGTTATGAAATATGGCAGGTAACGACGATACAATGTCTATTTCATCATTATCGTTTATAAAATAATCTAACCCTTTGCCATCGTTTTTAACGCCTATGTTAGCCGCAGCTTCAAAATAGCGATCCACAATATGTTTTTGAGGAAGTTTGTTTTTTTTGAAATTGACTATTAAAAATTTCTGCCAATTTAATTTATTAAACGAAAAAGATTTTTTGCCTAGCGCTAATTTTAATTTTAAGGTTCGAGCATTGTGATGCAAATCAATAATGTAATCGAAGTTTTCTTTTTTTAATTGAGGAATAATTTCAGCTAATGATTGATTAATAGTGTGAAATTTATCAACGTAAGGATTGTTTTCGATAACCGAAAAAAATTGCTGTTTTGTAATAAAATGTAGTTCAACGTCTTTTAGTTGTTGTTTAATGCAACGTAATATAGGCGTTGTTAAAACAATGTCGCCAATGGAGCTAAAACGTATAACTAAAACTTTCAATTTTATTTTGGAATAAAATGATATTCTGTTTTTTTACCATTAGCGTCAAAAGATCGCACTCTAAAATCCCTTTCGTAAAGTTTTAATATTTGCCAAGAGCTAGATGACGGAACACTTCCCACCGAAATTGACGAAGGATTTATGGTAATCGTTTTTTTATCGGATGTTAAAGTCCAACTTCCAGACTCGAGATTTGTAATATTGCCAAGAATAGGAAATACTACATAATAACTAATAGTATAGGAGCCACTTTTAGACAGCGTAAGCGTATAATCCTTATATACATTATTAAAATATGCAGCAGAATCAACACCGTTAATCAGTAAAGCATCAATTTTCCAAGTATTGGCAATTCGTTCCTTTTTACTTCTAAAGCTTATAGAAGGACCCTCGGGGTATTTTTTACATTCACTAAAAAATAGAACTGAGCCCAAAAAAATAAATGCTAATAATTTCTTCATGTTGATTAACTTTGTAGCACAAAAGTAACCAATTTTTTTAAATGTTTATAGATACTCATACACACCTTTATTCGGAAGAATTTAATGCCGACCGCATTGAAAAAATCAACGAGGCCATTTCTAAATCGGTTACTAAATTTTATATGCCGAATGTGGATAGTAGCAGTATTGAAGGAATGTTGCAATTAGAAGTTCATTTTCCGGAGCAATGTTTGCCTATGATGGGTTTGCACCCTTGTTCAGTAAAAGAAAACTACAGAGAAGAATTAGGGATTGTAAAAAAATGGCTCGATTTAAGAAGATTTGCTGCCATTGGTGAAATTGGCATTGATTTGTACTGGGATAAAACCTTTATCAAAGAACAAGAACTCGCTTTTAGAGAACAAATATTTTGGGCATTAGAATATAATTATACTGTAGTGATTCATTGTCGTAATGCCTTTGATGAAATTTTCTCTATTTTAAAATCGTTTGATAAATTACCTAAAGGTATTTTTCATTGCTTTAGTGGCGATTTTATGCAGGCTGAAAAAATTTTATCACTTGGTAATTTTAAATTAGGCATTGGTGGGGTTGTAACTTTTAAAAATTCGGGATTAGATAAAGTAGTAGAACAATTAAAACTCACGGATTTAGTTTTAGAAACGGATGCTCCTTATTTAGCGCCAATGCCTTATCGTGGCAAGCGCAATGAAAGCGCTTATATTCCTTTAATTGCTCAAAAAATAGCTGAGATAAAAAATATCAGTATCGAAGAAGTTGCAGAAATAACTTCACAAAACGCTTTAGAGATATTTGAAAACTAAATCTTTCATAGAATTGCCTTTTATAAAAACATTGGTGTATGCTAATGTTTTTGTAGCGTTTTGCTCCTTGGCTCAAGTGTTTTTTACGTATCAGTTGTTTCCAATTCCTATAAACTTTGCTAATAATTCGTACTTAGTATTTATTTTATTATCCACCTATTTGCAGTATAATGTGCAACGTGGTTATATGATTAACCCTAGCAATGCTCACACTGAGCGTTCGCGATGGTTGTTGAAGCATAAAAAAATCATGCTTTACAGTATATCTGGCTGTTTGTTGATTGTGCTATTTTTATGTAATAATTTAAGTTGGACATCCATTGGTATTATGGTGGTTGCAGAAGTCTTGTCAACCTTATATTATTTACCCCCTTTTAATTTTAGAAAACACGGTTATATCAAACCCTTTTTAATATCATCTGTATGGACGATTAGTTGTTGTTTAGTACCCTTGATTGAAAATGATTTACTAACACCACATAGCGTTTGGTATTTAGTGTCGCAATTTTGTTTTATCTCCGTATTATGTTTGTTGTTTGATATAAAAGATGTAGAGCAGGATTATATGACGGGCGTAAACACCTACGCTAATAAATTTGGAATTACCATCACAAAATTAATGTGCGTGTGTTCCGTAATAATTGCCTTTACTTGTTTTTACCAATTCAAGCACGATACTCATTCTATCATAGCATCTTTACTATTAAGGTTATTGGTGATTGGCACTATTTTATTTACCAACGATAAACGACATTCCTTTTACTACTATTTGTGGGTAGATGGATTGATGATTGTGCAGATGGTATTGTTTTTTATCGTTTGATAATTTTCTTTTTTCTTGATAAAAAAGAAGCAAAAAATCAAGGCTCTTTAAAATTTAGCTAAAATCTGCATAGTATCAAACTGATTCTTTGAAGCGCTGCGCGAACAGCCCAAAGAATCTACGCGCAAGCCCTCGCTTTTGATACTACTTGATTTATACGCTAAATTTTAAAATGCCACAAACCTACCGCCGATGTTTTAATTGTAAACTTATATTTACGAGGAACAGTAAAGCATGTTTAGTAGGGTATAATTTAGTGCAGCAATATTTCCCCCTTTGAAGGGGGTGTCCGCAGGACGGGGGATGTTATTGCTTAACTACTTTCTTCACATTACTCAATCCATTAGGATAAATCAACCTTACAAAGTAAATTCCTTCTGAAAAAGTAGTTAAATTGAGTTGATGTGATTTTGAATGAACTGATTCGGACAGCATTACTTGTCCTGTAATACTCAATAGTTCTATTTTTTCAAAATCATATCTGCTTGTAACTGTTGCAATGCCGTTGGTTGGATTTGGACTTATTCCAACAGCTTCAATTAAATTATTTATATCTTTTATTCCCATTACTGTCATAAAATAACTCTTTGCTGTATTAGTAACAATTGGGGCATTGTAATCAAAATAAATTTCGGCTGAATTTTTAATAGTGTCTGTTACCCAGTTTGCTTTTGGTTTAATGCGGTACTGAACAAAACCTTTAGAGCCTTCTGGATTGCTTGTGCTATCAGCTAATTGAATATTTGGAAAACGAACGGTTAAATGATTGTTAGTAACATCAACCAGATTATAATGACTATAATTTATTACTTGAAAAGTTTCTGGATCTAATTTTGTATCTAAATTATCTTCTAATCGAATATTAAAAGCAGGAGCGTTTCCAGTATTTTGAAAATGAATCGTATAAGTTAACCAATCATTAAATCCAGTTTGAACTTCTGTTGGATATACTTCTTTGATATTAGGATCGTAAGAATTTACAACATTATAACAGTGATTATAAATGTTATTATTTTGATTATTATCTCCATTAATTGGTGTAACCGTTGCGCTTACACAAATGGCATCATCCGCCTGAGCAGTTGTATCTACTTGAAATAATAATTTGAAATCAGTTAAGTTATTAATCGCTCCAAAATCAAAGATGGTATATGTATAAATATTTCCAGTGACATTTGGTGTTAATGCGCCAGCTGCAGGCCCAACATAAGAAACAGGACCGTTAACTGAAAAAGAAACGGAACCTGATACACCTAGCGCACAGTTAAAATTGTACCAATGGGCCATGTCACCTGCATTTACATTTAATACATGATTTTGTCCAGGAAAAACAATGCCGTTAGTAACAATAGATTGTACACCTGCATCGAAACCTGGCTTACAAGTTAAAGCGAAATTAATATTAGTATCAAGAATTGCTACTGTAACCGTGCTATCTAAGTCCGGATATAAACAAGATGAAGCAAATGGCAGGCCTAATGTATCAACACTCACAGTATATATATTTGAATTTTGTGAAAATTGATATACACCATTTAAAGCTGCGTAGGTTTGACTTAAAAAACTACCCGCATTATCATATAATTGTACGGGAACATTTTTTATACCTAAATCTCCCGCATCTTTTAAACAGTTCGAGTTATTATCTTTATACGTAAATCCAACAATTCCATGGGCATCAGGACAACCATTTGGATTTGTTAAAGTATTACTCGAAACACACAAGGGATAATTTAAAGTTGCAGCATCCATGCTAGGGATATAATTTGGTAGGCAAGTGAAGGGATTATTTGCCAATGTATAGTACATTAATGAGACAGGGAAAACAGGAAAACATGAAATTTGGTTATTTTGGCAAGTAAATGACCATAATGAAGTAGGTAAA
>SYEI01000321.1 GCA_005800865.1 Bacteroidota bacterium
ACTTGTAAAAATGTATTCATATCTTCATTACTTGAATAAATAATATATTCTATGAAATGAGCTCTTCTTAATTTAATGGCACCAACCGTTTGTTTAGGTATTTGACTAGCAATATTTGAATAAAAATCAGGGGTACTAAAAGAAACTTCCAAAGGTTCTCCACCAGCAAGTGTGCTAGAGGTTTGAGTAGGAAAATTCATATCCACAAATCTTCTATAGCCTGTAACATTATCTGTTAAAGAATCTATATAATGAAATCGGAGGATAACTTTATAATTTTTGGCATTTACAACTGATTTGAATGATATTTTTGGGGTACCAGTTAAAACATGATAATCAATATATGCAAGTTGTTGCGTTTGAATACTTGCAGTAGGCGGAGTGTAGCCACCATTTCCAATTCCGCAGTGAACTGGATAATGACCTGGAGGCGCAAATGCAGTATAAATAAATGGAGGAAGATTACCAGTAGCCTTCACACTATCCACCATAATAGTTTGAGAAGTAAATTCTTTTCCAGTTTTAATATTTTTGATCGTTAATTTGTATTCGCCGCTATTGTAGAGTTTATCAGTAGTTTGCCAAATACGTTGTTGTGTATTAAAGTTTCCACCAGCAGTAGTAACAACAGTTTCTGTTAATACAATTTCTTTTTTTGCGCCAATGGTTCCAGTTCCAATTGATGTAACGGTTGGAGTTGTGCTTCCAGTCATAAAACGCTGTAAGGTTACTTTCAATTCGCCTGGACCATAATTAATAGTTTCTCCGTTTTGACCAGCTGTTAAACCATCTCCATCTGTTAAATAAACCTTATTAATTCTAATGTTTTGAACAGGTTCATTTGGATTAATAATTCCATAAACAGATACAGATTCTTCTCCTGGCGCTAGAACGTCTAAGTCGTTTTTACATGAACTTATAGTAAGAGCAGTAATAAACGATAGTCCAATATATAATATGCTATTTTTCATTTTATTTTTTGAGTAAATACAAAGTTACCATTTTTAAGCTAACTCCAAATTAATTCAGTAATTTTACATTTTTTTAACCGCAAAATGTCCAAATTAGTTTCAGGATAAGGAGCGTGGTTAAAATTGAATACTAAAACACATTTATATGTCAGTTCATAAAGAAGTTAAAAAAGTTACTACTCACCAATTGCAGGAAATGAAGCGCCGTGGCGAAAAAATTTCGATGCTAACAGCATACGATTACACCATGGCTAAAATTATTGACCATGCTGGAATTGATGTTATTTTAGTGGTAGATAGCGCTAGTAACGTGATGGCGGGCCATGAAACCACATTGCCAATTACTTTAGATCAAATGATTTATCATGCTTCTTCGGTAATTAGAGCAATAGATAGAGCTTTGGTAGTTGTAGATTTACCTTTTGGTTCATACCAAGGTAATTCAAAGGAAGCATTAACTTCTGCCATCAAAATTATGAAGGAAAGTGGCGCACATGCTGTTAAATTGGAGGGTGGACGAGAAATTAAAGATTCGATAGAACGTATTTTATCTGCCGGAATTCCAGTAATGGGTCATTTGGGTTTAACTCCTCAGTCTATTTACAAATTTGGAACTTATACAGTTAGAGCAAAAGAAGAGGAGGAGGCTGCTAGATTATTGGAAGATGCCAAAATATTAGAAGAAAGTGGTTGTTTTGCTTTGGTTTTAGAGAAAATACCTGCCAAATTAGCTACAGAAGTGGCAAAAAACATCAGTATTCCAGTAATTGGCATTGGCGCTGGCGGTGGTGTTGACGGACAAGTGCTTGTAACACATGATATGCTGGGCATGACACACGAGTTTAGTCCACGTTTTTTAAGAAGATATTTGAACTTATATGAAAGTATGAGCAATGCTTTTCAGCAATATATTAAGGATGTGAAAAGTAAGGACTTCCCGAACGAGAGCGAGCAATATTAATAAGGCTTAACCTCAGAGAACGCTGAGTCTTTTCGCGAAGAACGCTGAGAAAAATATAAAAAGAATTGCTCTTTGCACTTTGCGAGAACACTTTGCCTCTTTGCGGTTAAATGCCCTTAACCGATTGCCTCATTTAAATTAGGTAATTTTCCGAAGCTAATAATTGCTCTTACATGGGATTTCAAAGCCGTCCAAAAGGTTGGATTTTCTAAATACGGCACTCCAAATTCTTCGGCAGTAGCTTTTACAATTTCAGATACTGCAGGATAATGCACGTGACAAATAGTAGGAAATAAATGGTGTTCTACTTGAAAGTTTAAGCCACCAACGTACCAAGAAATCCATTTGTTTTTACGCGAAAAATTTACGGTTGTATTCATTTGATGAACCGCCCAGTTATTTTCAATAGTATAATCTACATTTGGTAATGGGTGAGTAGTTCCTTCAACTGTATGTGCTAATTGGAAAACAACGGTTAAAACAACTCCTGAAATAAATTGCATTAATAAGTATCCCCATAAAATTTGTATAAAAGGAATATGAAAAACAAAAACAGGAAGCGCAAACATAACTGCCCAATAAAATACTTTACTTAAAAATATTTTAAACCAAATTACACGATTTTGCTCTTTAGTACTTGTGTTTACGCCTTGTTTAGTGTATTTATTAAATTGAATAAAATCCTTTAATACTGACCAATATAGAGTTAGGATACCATAAAATAAAAAAGCGTAAACTACTTGTAGTTTGTGATACCATTTTACTTTGGTGTGAGGATTAAATTTTAAGATTAATTTATCAGCAATATCATCATCGTAATCTAAGATATTTGTGTAAGTGTGATGCATCACATTATGCTGCAATTTCCAGTTAAATACAGATCCTCCAACTAAATTTAAGGTATGTCCCAACCAATAGTTAGTTTTATGATTTGATGAATATGCCCCATGATTGGCATCGTGCATAATACTCATACCGATACCAGATAGAGCAAAGCCCATAACAGCCCATAATGCCAATGCAATACTAAAAGATGGATTGAAAACTAAAATAGCAACAAATGGTAAAATGTATGCTGATAAAAAAACAACAGTTTTTACAACCATTGTTGCATTATAATGTTTTGAGATGTTGTTTTCTTTGAAGTAGGTATCTACACGTTTACGAAGCGTTGCAAAAAAAAGTGCTTTATCTTTGTCTTTATCAACAAAGCGAATAGGTGAAAATGCCATAGTTTTAAATTAATTTAGAATTGC
>SYEI01000322.1 GCA_005800865.1 Bacteroidota bacterium
ACTTTATATAATATAGATCCAAGGTTATCTGAAACAGGACAAGGTGCTGGTACAATTCCCACAAACGGTGCAGCTACTACTCCTCAATATGGAGCAAGTGCAAAATCTGGTTTTGGTATAAGGTCTTACTTTTCAAGTCTAAGATATACTTATGACAATCGCTATACATTAAATGCTAGCGTACGTCGCGACGGAACTTCTAGAATTGTCAATGTAGATAATAGAGAAATTACCACTTGGTCGGCAGGTGCAAGTTGGAATATGTTAAACGAAAAATTCCTAAAAAAATTAACCATGTTTGATGAGTTAAAGTTAAGGGCCTCCTATGGCATCATACCCAATATTGGTTCAATTGCAACAGCTAGCTATGGTGCAGGTTTAGTAGGTGTTACTAACTATCAAGGGCCGCAGGTTCCATCATTTACCACTGTAACTTATGCCGGTTCCACCATAACAGGGCTTCGTCCTTCAAGTCCAGGTAATCCTGATTTGAAAATTGAATATATTCAGAAAACCAACTTGGGCTTAGATTTTGCTTTTTGGAATAATCGTGCAAGGTTCAATATTGATGTATATAAAAACTTAACAGTGGACATGTTTGTTAGTCAACCTTTGAGTGGAACCACAGGTTTTTCTAGTTTGAATATTAACGCAGGTAAAATGTCTAATAAAGGTATTGAGTTGATTGCAAAAGTGGATGTGATTAAAAATAGAAACTTTGGTTTAACATTAGGTGTTAATCATTCAATGAATAAAAATAATATTGAAGATTTAGGCGTAGTAAATGAATATTTCCTAGGAACCTTTGTAATTAGAAAAGGGTTACCTTATGGGTCTCATTACACTTATAATTATCTTGGGGTGGATCCTGCTACAGGTTCCCCTTTATATGAAGCAGCAGATGGTACCACAACCAATGATATAGCAAAAGCAGGACAGTTTGCTAAATTTGGAAATTATTTACCAATACATCAGGGTGGGTTTGATTTCGAAATTCGTTACAAATCTTTCTCTGTATCTGGTTTATTTACTTACCAATTTGATGTTGTAAGAAGTAATAATACTAGAAACTGGATTACAAGAGGAACTCCAGGATATCATGCTTCGGTTAGAGCTTCTAGAGAATTAATTGATGGTCAATGGCAACAACCTGGAGATATCAAACCATTCCAGGCATCAAAGTTTGATAGAGGCTTTACCTCTTCTGATTTGGAAGATGCTAAGTTCGTTCGTTTTAGAAACTTATTAATTTCTTATCAATTACCGGAAATCAAAGGACGTAATAGTAAGCCTATTTTTTCTGGTGGAAGGGTATTTTTACAAGGACAAAATTTAAAGGTTTGGAGTCCTTGGAGAGGCTTAGATCCTGAAGATAATAACAATATTAGTTTAAATGAATACCCTAATCCATCGATTTATACGATGGGTATAGATATTAATTTTTAAACGAATAAAATAAATAAAAATGAAAAATATTAATCTGTTTATTGGCACTGTTTTAATCATATCTCTTTTTGTTACTTCATGTAGTAAAGTAATTGATGTTAAAGAGACTGATTTTATTGGGGGAGATATTGCTTTATTAACTGTAAACAATAATGAACAAGGAATTATTGGAGGCTATTCTGCAATGAACGTAGAAATGGGGATTTTATTGAATAGTACGCTTTCTGATGAAGTAAAAGTTGGCGAATTTTATAATGCTGCAACCACTCACGAATGGCAATATGGATCAACAGATATTGGTTTGCGTGACAACTTTACAGCATTTCCAGTTCAATATCTAATTATTGATAGGGTCAACAGAGTTTTGGAGGCACTTCCTAAGGCAAAGGCAGCGAATGCAACAGAAGAGGCATTGAAATTAAAACTAAAAGGCGAAGCATTATTTTTAAGAGCCTTTGCTCATTTTGAATTGTATCGTTATTATAGTAATACATCGGTAGGTACTGAATTAGCACTTGCTTATATGGAAACACCCTCATTAACACCTAAGGCTAGAATTACTGTAACGCCCTATTTTGCTAAATTAAATGCTGATTTAGCGACAGCAAAGACGCTAGTTCCTCAGGTTACTACTGATATTTATAGAGCCAATAAAAATGCCATAGCAGGTTTACAAGCTAGAGTTGCCTTGTATACTAAAGATTATGCAAATGCAATCACATTTAGTACTGAATATATCAATGCGTTACCTTTGGCTACTTCCGCAACATTTAATAAAATTTGGAAGGATTCATCCAACACGGAAGTTGCTTTTAAATTAAGTAGAACATCTGCAACAGGAACAAAAATTGGATCTTTATTTAGAGGGACATCCGCAAACGCCACAAATATTGGTACCATTACTTGGCTGCCTTCAGATAAATTATGGGATTCTTATGATCAAATTCAAGACGTTCGATTTAATGCTTATTTTAAAAATGAGCCATTATTAAAAAATCCACGTCCTTCTAAAATTATAGCGAAATATGCAGGTGCTGGCTACGGTACACCCACAGAGAATGTAGCGGATGCAAAAGTTTTCAGAACTGGTGAAATGTATTTAATTCGTGCTGAATCTAAAGCAGAAACAAATGATGTAGTTGGCGCAACTGCCGACTTAAATGATTTAAGAAAGGCGCGTATTACTGGATATGTTAATGCTTCTTTTTTAACCAAAGATTTATTAATAAATGCAATCATGACTGAGCGCTTCAAAGAATTACCATTTGAGGGTCATCGTTTTTTTGATGCTAAAAGAAGAAGTATAGCTATAAATCGTTTACCAAGTGATGCACGCACAACTGCATCTGCAACATTGCCTGCTGGTAATTTCAGATTCATATTACCTATTCCGAATTCTGAAATTTTAGCAAATTCAACAATTCAACAAAACCCTGGATATTCCAATTAGGTTTAACTTATAATTACTTAAAAGGGCATCGACTATTTATAGTTGGTGCCCTTTTTTATACAAGAATACCTGGATGGCGCTTTCACTTTGTTCAAGCGCAGCCTCTCGTATTCGGTTTACCCAAAGTCCTTTAAAAACATCAGCTGATTTTTTGTATCTAGGAGAATGATTAAATACGCGCTTCGCGCGTTTGCTATAAATCCTTGACTGTTTTTAATAGCAAGCTATTAACACAGTCAATGCTTCATAGCTGACACTTCGTGTCTTTTAATGCGTCTCTTTGAATAAAAAAGCCCCACGATTTCTCGTGGGGCTTTGTGACCGCGTTAGGATTCAAACCTAAGTTTGAAAATCAATGAGTTATAGAATATTTTATAAATTCAAGAGCTTTTTGTGAAATACCAACGTTTTAAAGTGATAGAACTCGCTTGGCTGACTTTACAGCATAAAATTAGGCTATTGATTTGAATTAATGAAAATCGAAGTATAAAATAATCAATTTAAGTCAAGATGATTATTAGTCTATCAGTACCACTGGTGTCATAGGTCAACCAAAAGTGGACAAAATGAGGTTTATACTTTAATTTGTTAATTTGGTTTTTAATACTTCGTAAGGAGTTTTTCCATCATGAGCAAAGTGAGGTCTTTCGAAGTTATAAAAATTTTC
>SYEI01000323.1 GCA_005800865.1 Bacteroidota bacterium
TTAAAATCAGTAATTTGTTCTAGTTCTTTTTGAGTTAATTCTCTCACAACACTATTTTCAATTTTAAATGAAGGAATGTTGTTATTTTTAATAATCGAATTATCTAAATAATATGGTAAATTACCTTTTCTAATATCACGATGAACATGACTTAAAAATGATTCTGCTTTTTCTTCAGAAATTATGCTAGGGTTTTTGATTTCGAGACCATTTTTAACATTTTGTTTATTTATCTGAGAATAACCTGAAAAATAGCTAGAAAATAAAAAAACTAAAATTATTAGGTTAGATTTAGTGATACAAAGCATTTGCTTGATTTTTTTAGAAGTTATATTCATTAAAACGACAAAGAAAATGAAATATTGTTGTATAAAAGTTTTTATTTTCAAAATTAGACTGTTATATTTGTGATTAGGAATAGATTAAGTAAAATAACTTACATGGCGAAGAAACTGATATTATTACTCACAATTGTTTGTGTTACTGGCATTTGGCAAGATGTATATGCTCAAGATCCTCAATTTACGCAGTTTTATGCGAATCCTTTATATTTAAATCCAGCATTTGCTGGTACAGCAAGATGTCCACGTATTTGTATGAACTACAGAAATCAGTGGCCAAATTTATCAGGAACTTATGTAACTTATAGTGCTTCTTACGATCAGCATATCGATGCTATCAGCGGTGGTTTGGGCTTAATCGTTACGCAAGATGATCAAGCTCGTGGAACTTTAAAGTCTACTCAAGCTAGTATCGTTTATTCTTATTTATTACCTGTTACACGTGAATTTTCCATTAAAGCAGGATTACAAGCAGGTTTCTTCCAAAAATCATTAGATAGAACAAAATTAAATTTTGGTGATATGATTGATGCTAGAAGAGGTTTTGTTTGGAATACAAATGAAATTATACCAGCTCAAACAAAAACAAACTTAGATTTTTCGGCAGGTTTATTAGGATATAGTAAACGTTATTTCGTAGGTTTTGCTGCACATCATATTACTCAACCTGATGAGGGTTTACAAGGTCCATCTAAATTACCATTAAAAATTACAGGTCACGCAGGAGCTATTATTCCTTTAGAAAAAGGAAATGAGTCTTTTATCTCTCCAAATGTATTATTTCAACAACAACAAAACTTTACCCAGTTAAATTTAGGTTTATACTTTGTAAAAGGAAGTTTTGTTGGTGGTTTATGGTATAGAAACTCAGATGCTTTTATCGTATTAATTGGTGTTCAAACAGATCACTTAAAAGTAGGATATAGTTATGATGTTACTGTTTCTAAATTAGCAAGTAATACTGCAGGTTCTCACGAGGTATCTTTACAGATTCAATTCGAATGTAGACCTAAGAAAAAGAAATATAGAACAATTAGCTGTCCATCTTTCTAAAATAAATTGTAACCTTTTCATAAAAATTTCGTTATAGCCTTACATTAAAACCCAAAACCATGAAGTTTAATTTCATAAAAAGTCCCAAAGCACTAGCAATCATCTTATCTATTGTTGCAGTATCATGTGGAACAGAGCGCTCACCAGTTACAGGATGGTCATATAATGATCCTGATAATGGTGGTTTTGAAAAAATGCCTTATGAAGAACAAGAAACAGGCCCTGGATTAGTTCTTATTGAAGGTGGTTCGTTTTCTATGGGACGAAACGAAACGGATGTTACTTACGAATGGAACAATGTGCCACGTCGTGTAACTGTTTCTTCTTTTTATATGGATGAAACAGAAGTTAGTAACTTCTCTTATTTAGAATATTTATGGTGGACAAACCGTGTGTTTGGACCAACTTTCCCAGATATTTACTATAAAGCACTTCCTGATACATTAGTATGGAGAGAGAAATTAGCTTATAACGAACCTTACGTTGAATATTATTTACGTCACCCTTCTTACAGAGATTATCCTGTAGTTGGGATTAACTGGTTACAAGCAAATGAGTTTTGTGCTTGGAGAACTGACCGTGTTAATGAGTTTATCTTAATTCGTGAAGGTTTATTAGATCACGTTCCAAACCCTTCTGATCAAGATTATTTCAGTACAGAAGCTTATTTATCTGGAAAATGGCAAGGACAATTAAAACAAAAATTACCTTCATTTGATGAGCAAAACCCAGAAAGAGATGTTAAAATGGAAGATGGTATCTTTTTACCAAAATACCGTTTACCAACTGAAGCTGAGTGGGAATATGCTGCTTATGGTTTAATTGGAAATACAATCGGTGAGCGTATTACTGATAGAAGAATTTATCCTTGGAATGGACATGGTGTTCGTAACTCTGATGAAAAATACATTGGTCAAATTGCAGCTAACTTTGTTAGAGGAAGTGGTGATATGATGGGAACTGCTGGTTTCTTAAATGATAACGCCGATGTAACTGCTCCAGTTTATTCTTATTGGCCAAATGATTACGGTTTGTATAATATGGCTGGTAACGTTTCTGAGTGGGTTATGGACGTTTACAGAGCTAGTACAGCGCAAGATGCGGATGAATTTAGACCTTTCCGTGGTAACGTATTTGTTACTCAAGTAAAAGATAGTACCGACGGATCAATTGCAACAAACATTGATGGTCCTGTATTCCAAAAATTCATTCATAAAGTGAATCCTCCTACAGCACATGGTGTATCTGGTGAAACAACTGAAATTACGGATAGTGTATTAACTGTTTTAACAGCAGATGCTCAAAATTATAAAAATGCACCTTCTGATGGTAAATCAGATATCCCAGGCCGTGTAAAATGGAGAGAAGTAACTTCTGCTATTGCATCTGATAACTTAGATGAGCGTAGAAACTACAAAACATCTGATTACATTAGTTATTTAGACGGTGATGTTAACTCATCTTTATACTATACTGAAGGTGAAGAAGCATACGGAGAAAGAGCAAATAGCTTAATGTACGAATATGCAAAAACATCTTTAATTAATGATAAAGCTCGTGTTTACAAAGGCGGTAGCTGGAGAGATAGAGCTTACTGGTTAAACCCTGGTACTCGTCGTTATTTAGATCAAAGACAAGCAACTGCTTATTTAGGATTTAGATGTGCGATGGTTAGAGTTGGTAGCCCAGTTGGTTTAGGAAAATAAATTTGTTGAAAACTATATAGGAAGCCCCTTATCAAACGATAAGGGGCTTTTTAATTTTATAGCATGAAGAAACACGTTACTATAGAAGAATTATATCGATTGTTTATCAATTGCAATCAAAAAATAACAACCGATACTCGTAAGCTTGAGAGAGGAGCCATTTTTTTTGCTCTAAAAGGTGATAATTTTGATGCTAATACCTTTGCACAACAAGCTGTTGATGCTGGTTGTGCCTATGCCATAGTTGATTCAGAAACGGTAAGTAATGGTTCTACTATTTTATTGGTAAATGATGTTTTGGAAACCTTGCAGCAATTAGCGAAGCATCATCGTCAACAATTAAAATTCCCTGTGATAGGCATTACCGGGAGTAATGGAAAAACAACTAATAAAGAATTAATCCATGCGGTACTTTCTAAAAAATATAATACGTATGCCACAAAAGGAAATTTAAATAATCATATTGGAGTTCCATTAACCCTATTGGCATTAACAAACGAACATGAAATGGCCATCGTTGAAATGGGAGCTAATCATCAGGGAGAAATTGCGATGTTAAGCGATTTGTCAGATCCAGATTATGGAATGATTACAAACATAGGGAAAGCCCATTTAGAAGGTTTTGGCGGAATAGAAGGCGTTAAAAAA
>SYEI01000324.1 GCA_005800865.1 Bacteroidota bacterium
CCAAAATCTTGTTTATTATTAAAATAATAACCTATTCTAGCCACAAATTGAGGAATAGTAATATTTGCAACGTCTGGAATATCTTCAAAATCTGGTCTATCTTTAGCTGTAGCTTCGTAGATTGTAAAATCGTAATCATGATAACGCCCTGTTGCTGGGTAATAGGTATTTGAATTATCTTTAAATTGAATAGTACTTTTACTGTATTTTGCGCGGGTATAACCCCATAAAAAATAAAAATTACCTCTTTTTTTTTCTGACGAAACACTTGGAGTATTGGCAGCTTCAGTTTGAGAGAAAACCGATATAGATAAAAAAGATAACAGTAATAAGATACTAACTTTCATTATGAATTTTTTATAGATTCGGCGCAAAGATAACGATTATTGTTTTCGATTTTTATGATAATTCTCAGATAAGAATCTAAAAATGGAAGCGCTAAATCAGGCCATTCAATAAACAAATAATTACCAGATTCTACATAATCTTCAAAGCCAATTTCAAACAATTCTTCAGATGATTTTAATCGGTACAAATCAAAGTGATACAATTTAGATTTTGAATTTGTATGATATTCATTTACAATTGAATATGTAGGACTACTCATAGTATCAGTTACGTTTAAAAACTCACATAACGATTTTATAAAAGTAGTTTTACCTGCACCCATTGGAGCCTCAAATAAAAAAATACGTTGCTCCTTTGCAAAATGGATGAGTTGTTTTGCTGCTTCATGATGAAGCGACATATCTGATATATCTAGTCTAATCAATTCCATTTCTATCCTTTAATAGGCGCTATATAAATAAGTTTCCTTATCTAACTTTTGTTTTTTTTGAGTCAACAAATCAATTACATACAAATTATTATTTTTAATAAGTGCAGCTTTATTATTTTTTAAATAACGAATGCTTTCACCATCTAAATAATAAGTTTCTCCTGTTTTCGTATTTTCAACAATAAACTCTTCGCGTGGTGAATAGGATTTTATAATGTGCAATGTTTTTGAAGAAAACTCAATATGTTTTATACTCGAATAAATTAATTTTCCTTTATAGTTAAACACATCATCGTTTAGCTTAGCATCAAAAACGGCGCTACAACAATATATCGAGCTATCTTCTTTATTAATATTGATTGAATGATATTTACATTTTACAACCTGAAAACCTGTCGAATCAATTAAGCCTTTAATTCGGACAACTTTTTTCTCGAATTTTGAATAGTTTTCAGTTTCAAAATAACCTTTAGCTTTTGTTTCAGTAATATTATCAAAACCAGAAGATAATTGCTTTCCGTTTTTATTCAGTAAATACAATTTACCTTGAAACAGTATTTTAAAATAATTAGAAGAATCTCTATAACTTAAATGTAATTCCTGTTGATGAGGAAAGATAAACATGCTGTCGGGAAAATGCTCTGCTAATATTTTTATTTTTTTATTATTTAAATTAACATAATAATAATCATACAAATATTCTTCTTCTCCAGATATTGGATTTACTTCTTTATTAAACTTACTTTTATTAGCCACTAATGCTATTTGACCTGTTTTATCAAAAGCAAAAGCCGTATCATATTCTGGAATAATAACAACTTTAGAATCTTTTTTATAACCCCATTTACTATTTTCTTTAAAAGGAATGATGCTCTGCGAAACAAGCAAAGTGTTTAAAGTAATAATAAATACTATGACAAAATTAGCTTTGATAAAAGATGATTTTTTGGTTATTAAAGATAGAAATCTATTTTAACACAACGCCTTTAAATCTAATTTTTTGATTAGAATTTTTAGCATTCGATATGATTTCTACAATTCTATCTTGTCTGTCGTAAACTGATTTGGTATCGAATTTTACTACAATTTTAGCCGATTGATTTGGACCAATCGGTTGTTTTGGAAACTCAACTGTAGTGCACGAGCATTCTAATTTAGCTTCGGTAATTATAGCTGGCTGATTTCCAGTATTTGTAAAATCATATTCTACCGTCACTAATTCGCCTTTTTTTACGAAGCCAAAGTTTTTTTTAGTTTCAGCAAATTTTAACTGAGGTTGGGCATAACTAAATAAGCTTATAAAAAACAAGCTGAAACAAAAAACCCTTCCATTTCTGAAAGGGTTTTTAAGTATAATATATTGATTATTTTGCATCAGGAGTTGTTGGTGCTGGTGCTGCTGGAGCAGCTTCCACTACACCTTTAATTTTTACAACTTTGCTAGGCTCTTTTGCATTAGATGTAATAGTTACATTTTTCTCGAAAGGACCAGGGCGTTTTGTATCGTATTTTACTTTAATGCTGGCTGCTTTACCTGGTAAAATTGGTTCTTGAGGCCAACCTGGTTTACCATCGATAGTAGTTGCTGTACAACCACACTGACCTTGAACATTAGAAATAGTTAAAGGAGATTTACCAACATTTTTTATTTTGAATTCACGAACGCCGTTAGCATCAAATTTTACTGTTCCAAAATCTAATACTTCTGCTTCAAATTTCATTTCTGGAGCATTTGGGTCAATACTTGGAACAACTGAACCACCTTCTTGAGCGTTTGCTGCAAAGCCTAAACCAATAAACAATGCTACTGCTGCGAATACTTTTTTCATTTTATTTGAGTTTTAAATTTAATTATTTTTTCTCTAATGGAGCACCTTGAGAAGGTGTATTTGTAGGAAATGCCTCTTCAACTGGTTTAGCAGCAATGTTTCCTTTAATTTGTAAGGTTTGTGTTCCTGTTTTTGCGTTAGATTGAACAGATACTGACTTACTGATTGGTCCTACTCTATTAGAATCGTATTTTACTTTAATTTCTCCTGATTTACCTGGTAAAATTGGGTCTTTTGGACATTGAGGAACTGTGCAACCACAAGAACCTTGGCACATAGTGATAATTAATGGCTCTTTACCTGTATTTTTAAATTTAAACACACATTCACCATTATCACCTTGCATAATGTTTCCATAATCATGAACCATTTTGTCAAATTTGATATCAGCAGTACTTGTTATTGTTGTTGTTGGAGCAGCTGCACCATGGTTGTGACCATCATTAGCGCTATGACCTTCTTGTGCAATTGATAAAGTGCTTAAGCAAGCAACAAATCCTAGGGTGTAAATTAATTTTTTCATTTTATAATTTGTTTTGTTTTTTATAGTTCAAAAATAATTCTAATATCGTGCCATAAAGATAGTACCGATATGGTTTGGTATCACTATTTTTGCGAAATTTAACAAAATTTTTAATACAAAGCATGGAAATCGCTAAAACATACAATTCTGCACAAGCCGAAAAGACCTGGTACCAATATTGGCTAGATAACAAATTCTTTAAATCAACACCTGATCATCGTACTCCGTATACTATTGTAATTCCACCTCCTAATGTTACTGGGGTTTTACACATGGGGCATATGTTAAATAATACCATTCAAGATGTATTAATACGTCGTGCTCGTATGTTAGGATTTAACGCTTGTTGGGTTCCAGGAACGGATCATGCGAGTATTGCTACCGAAGCAAAAGTGGTTGCATTATTGAAGGAACAAGGTATTAATAAAGCAGATTTAAGCAGAGAAGATTTTTTAAAACACGCTTGGGGTTGGAAAGAAAAGTACGGTGGAATTATTTTAGAACAATTGAAAAAGCTTGGTGCAAGCTGCGATTGGGATAGAACTAAATTTACCATGGATGAACCAATGAGCGAAGCGGTTATTGATGTGTTTATTGATTTATACAATAAAGGCAATATTTACCGTGGCGTTCGTATGGTAAACTGGGATCCTCAAGGATTAACTGCTGTAAGTGATGAAGAGGTAATACATAAAGAAGCTCAAAGCAAATTGGTTTATGTGAAATACCAAATCGAAGGTTCTGAAGAATTTATTACCATTGCTACTACTCGTCCTGAAACCATCATGGGAGATTCAGCAGTATGTGTTAATCCAACGGATGAACGCTATACTCACTTAAAAGGAAAGAACGTTATTGTACCAGTTGTTAATCGTGTAGTGCCAATTATTTTTGACGAATACGTTGACAAAGAGTTTGGAACAGGGACATTGAAAGTAACACCTGCACACGATATCAACGACTTTAACTTAGGTCAAAAACATAAATTACAAACCATTGATGTTTTAAACCAAAACGGAACTATTAGTGAGGCTGCTGGTGCTTATGTTGGTATGGATCGTTTTGCTTGCCGTAAACAAATTATTAAAGATTTAGAAGAGCAAGGCCTAGTTTCAAAAATTGAAGAGATAAAAAATAAAGTTGGATATAGCGAACGTACAAACGCTGTTATAGAGCCACGTTTGAGTATGCAATGGTTTTTAAAGATGGAAAACGTTAGTAAACCAGCTTTAGACAATGTTTTGAATGGTGAGATTAAATTAATTCCGGATAAGTTCATTAACACCTACAAACACTGGATGGAAAATGTACACGATTGGTGCATTAGCCGTCAGTTATGGTGGGGACAAAGAATCCCTGCATGGTACGATGATAAAGGAAATACAGTGGTTGCTAAAACAAAAGAAGAAGCAATTGCTTTATTGAAAACAGATAATGTTAAGCAAGACGAAGATGTATTAGATACCTGGTTCTCATCATGGTTATGGCCAATTACTGTATTTGACCCAGCGGTGATTAGAAATGGAAAAGCAAATGCTAATGAAGATTTAAACTATTATTACCCTACTAATGATTTAGTAACAGCACCAGAAATTTTATTCTTTTGGGTAGCGCGTATGGCCATTGCTGGTTACGAATGGATGGGTGAAAAACCTTTTAGCAATGTATACTTAACAGGTATTGTTAGAGATAAGTTAGGACGCAAGATGAGTAAGAGTTTAGGAAACTCCCCTGACCCACTCGACTTGATTGAAAAATATGGTGCGGATGGAGTGCGTGTTGGTATGCTATTATGTTCGCCAGCTGGAAACGATTTAATGTTTGACGAAAGCTATTGCGAGCAAGGAAGAAACTTTGCGAATAAAGTGTGGAATGCGTTTCGTTTAATTAATGGCTTTGAAATTGCAAATCCTTCAGCAACTTCTGTTGAAATGCTTTTAGAACAGCCCGAGCAGTGTAAAACTGCAATCACTTGGTTTAATAACAGATTATCAGAACAATTAGAAATCATTAATGATCACTATTCAAAATACAGAATGAGTGATGCTTTAATGACAACTTACAAATTAGTGTGGGACGATTTCTGCGCATGGTATTTAGAAGCTATTAAACCTGATTTTATTGACGGAAAAGCACAGCCAATTGATAAAGCAACGTATGATGCAACTATTGGTTTCCTTGAATCGTTGTTAAAAATTATGCATCCTTGGATGCCGTTTATTACTGAAGAGATTTGGCATTTGATAAAAGAACGTGATGCAAAAGATTGTATCATTGTAGCTGAATGGCCAAGTGTAAATGAGATTATTCACAGAGAACAATTAGCAGAATTTGAAGTTGCGAAAGAACTAGTAGCAATGGTGCGTAACGTGCGTGCTCAAAAACAATTATCTCCGAAAGAAAAATTAGAGGTGATTGAAAAATCAGAAGCTACACGTTCTTATTTTGATAGTACCATTATTAAGTTGGCTAACTTATCTGCTTTCTCTTATACTAAAGATAAGGTAGAAGGAGCTTTCTCTTTCCAAATTAAAACCACCGAGTTTTATATTCCTTTAGCACAAAATTTAAACAAGGAAGATGAAATTGAACGTTTAACTAAGGAATTAGATTACAATAAAGGTTTCTTAAAATCGGTACAAATTAAATTATCAAACGAGAAATTTGTTGCTAATGCGAAGCCTGAAATTATTGCTAGTGAGCGCAAAAAAGAAAGCGATGCTTTATCTAAAATTAAAACACTAGAGGAGCAATTAGCAGTTTTAAACTAATCTTTAAAAATAAAAAAAGCGGGCTAAATTATAGCCCG
>SYEI01000325.1 GCA_005800865.1 Bacteroidota bacterium
AATTGTTTTTTGAAATTGAGTGTTGCTTGGATATTGCCAGAAAGCATGATGAGATAATAATTTTCCTTCATCATTTTCACGGTCAATAGATGGCATATCTATCAGTAAATGTTCAATGCCTTTTTCATTCAAAAACACAATCGCGTCTTGTAAAATATAAGGCGGATTGGTGTTAGAATATTGCATCGTTAATTTATTTAACCCATTTGATAAAGTTCTAATTACTATCGCTTCAGGTTTTGTATTTTCTAAAGCAATTTCTAATTGTTTTTTGGTTATCACGAAGTCACCATTTTCAATTTGAGTTGGTAATAAAGTAATAACTTCTGCTAAAAACATAAATTGCTTTAAGCATTTATTTATGGTTACAAATTCTTTACTAATATGTCCTACACACTCGGTGTGAGTGCCATTTCCATGAGGATTAAAGGTAATATTTCTGAAATTAACTGAGCCACCCTTATTTACATCACCAATCCACGAACCGTTAGTTACAGGTTCTAATTTCATAGGTTCAACATACCATGCACTTGTGCAATTTTTATCATTGCTTAATGGAATCGAAATGTCAATTGGTTGATATAAATCAATCTTATAATCTTTTCCTTTATGAAAAACAGAAGCAATCATTTTTTGGGTTTAAGAGTTTAAAAGTACAAATTTTCGGTTCTTCGAATAGATTGTTTCAAAATAGTTTCATTTGAGTTTTAAATTAAATAGTTCTGCTTTTTCTAAAAAAGTCGCCAAATTTTCTCCAAATTCCAATTTTGTTGAATCTCTGAAAAGTAAATTTTGGAGGATTTTTGTAAAAATCTTCTTTTTAACAAAAAAAAGTTCAAAAAGTTTGATTTTTAATAAATTTGCTCTAACTTAGTACCCTAGGTATTTTAACTATACTTAACAAAAAACTAAAAAATTGGTATAACATGAAGAAAATTTTTACCACCCTAACTGTTGCTTTGGCAGCATTGACTAGCGTTTCATTCGCTCAGCAAGATCCGCAATTTACTCAGTTTATGCACAGTAAATTGATTTATAATCCTGGTTATGCTGGTACAAGCGAGGCCATTTGTGCAAACGTTTTGTATCGTCAACAATGGGTAAATTTCCCTGGTGCTCCAAAAACGGGTTTATTAAGTTTTGATATGCCAATTGGTAAATTGCCAATTGCTATTGGTTTAAACGTTATGACTGATCAAATTGGTTATTCTAAAACATTATTTGCGCGTTTAGCTTTAGCTTATAACCGTCACATTGGTGCTGGTGTTTTAGGTATTGGTATCGATGGTGGTATCTTACAACAACAATTTAATGGAACATGGATTACTCCAGATGGTCCAGGTGTAGATCCTTCAATTCCAAACTATGATAATGGTGGTTATGCTTCTTATGGATCAAACTCTAATCTTAATAAGTTAAGTTACGATTTAGGTTTCGGAGCATTTTACTCAATTGCTAACAAAATGTATGTGGGTATTTCTTCTACTCACTTAGCAGCTCAAGATTTAGTAGCAGGTGGTCAAGGTAATGTTAGATATCAATTAGCTCGTCACTATTATATAGTTGGTGGTTATACATTTAATTTAGGTGAAGGTGGTAAACACGGTATTAGTCCAAATGTAAAAGTAAAATCGGATGCTGCTTCAACACAGTTAGATGTTAACTTGACTTATATATATAATCAATCTTTTTGGGTAGGTGTTTCTTACCGTATGCAAGATGCTATTGCACCAATGTTAGGGTATAAATTTACTAAAGGCGGTGTTAAAGGCTTAAAAATTGGTTATTCTTATGATTTAACTACTTCTAAAATTAAAGGCTTCAGCTCTGGTACACATGAGGTTATGTTAGGTTACTGTATGGTTCCTAAAAACAAAAACAAAGTAACTAGTTACCAAAACGCAAGATTTTTAGATTAAATTGTAACCTTTTAAAAAAAAGCACGTTTAAGTCCCTTACAAACTTTATTTTTATTTGTTGATAACTTGTTAATAAGGCGAATTGTCACTAAAACTAAAGTTTGGGATTATAAACAACAAGAAAGCGAAATGAAATCCATTACAAAAATTTCACTAGCTTAAAAACTAAACAAAAGCACTATGAAAAAACTGATTGTATTAGCCTCGTTTATTGCCGTTGTTACTGGTTGTAACAAAAAGGCAGGAGAGTTAGTCGGCGCTGAAGGTAGAGAACAATGGTTCCAACCTGATCCATTCGGTACCTTGTACATTCCTATGGGTAGTTACCATATGGGGCCAAGCGACGAAGAGATAACGATGGCTCACACAGCTAAATCTAAAATGGTTTCCGTTCAGGCATTCTACATTGATGATTCTGAAATCTCTAATAACGAATACCGTCAGTTCGTAAATTGGGTGCGCGATTCTATTGCACGTAAATTATTATTAAATAATGGTTTTGAAGAGGATTTTGGTATTCCTCAAGATGCCTTCTTACAAATGTGGCCTGAGTATATTGGTGATAACAATTTACAAGATCCATATTTAAACTGGGAAGAGAAAATTAAATGGAATAGTGATGAAGAGGATTACCGCTTAGCATTACAGCCATTATATTTACCAGAAGGAGAGCGTTTTTATAACCGTAAGGAAATTGATGCTCGTAAATTAAACTTTGAATATTATAGAATTGATATTCGTTTAGCGGCTTCAAAATCTAATCGTTTTATCCCTCAAAAATCATTAGATATTCAAGATGCTTCTCATGAATACAAAAAAGCAGACTATATCAATGGTGTACATTTAAATGATGGACAAAATGGTATACCAGGTCAACCTTCTACACCAGTTGGTAAACCTGACCAAGATCCTAAAACATTAGGTACTTATAACGTTGAAGATCAAGTTTCTGTTGGTCAAGGTAATTATGTTCCTCGCGAAAGAAAAGGTGTTGACCGTTCAGTATTTATTTTAAAAGATGTTATCAATGTGTATCCTGACACTTTAGCTTGGGTTCATGATTTCACTTATTCATTTAATGAACCAATGACTAACATGTACTTCTGGCATCCAGCTTATGATGATTATCCAGTAGTTGGTGTAACTTGGAAACAAGCACGTGCATTCAGTATTTGGCGTTCTAACTTATTAAATAACTATTTAATTGGAAATGGAATGACTATCGTAAATGATTTCCGTCTACCAACTGAGTCTGAGTGGGAATATGCAGCACGTGGTGGAAACGATTTATCTCCATATCCTTGGGGCGGTCCTTACATCCGTAATGCAAGAGGTTGTTTCTTAGGTAACTTTAAACCAATGCGTGGTTCTTATATTGATGATGGTGGATTCCACTCAGTATATATTTACTCATATAACCCTAATGATTACGGTTTATATTGTATGGCAGGTAACGTATCTGAATGGACAAGTAATGCATTTGATGAATCAGCTTATGATTTTGCACATGACTTAAATCCTGATTACGTTTACGAAGCACAAGATAAAGATGCTAACGTTTTAAAACGTAAAGTTATTCGTGGTGGTTCTTGGAAAGATGTAGGTTATTACTTACAAGTAAGTTCTAGAACTTACGAATACCAAGATACAGCAAAAGCCTATATCGGATTCCGTAACGTAATGACTTATTTAGGTCGTGCAAAAGGAGATGATAACGGTAAAATTTTAGACTAAAAAACACAAACACAAAATAAACACAACCAAAAAATCAAACAATCACTAACTAAACAAAAAAAAGAGCTATGAGCAAACTTCCTAAAGTAACCGGTTTTAAAAAGTACTTACACTTAGCATCATGTTTTGGTGCAGCTATCGTAATCGTTGGAGCGTTATTTAAAATTATGCACTGGCCAGGTGCTTCTGCTGCCTTAATTGGTGGACTAGGTACTGAGGCTGTATTATTCTGTCTTTTCGCAGTGGATATTCCACATGAAGAATATGATTGGTCATTAGCATACCCTGAATTAGGTGGTATGGGTGGTCATGAAGAAGAATCTCATAAAATTGACAGTGGTTTACCTGTTTCAGCGCAATTAGACGCTATGTTAGCTGATGCTAAAATTGGGCCTGAATTAATTGAAAGTTTAGGATCAGGTATGCGTGCTATTGGTGATAACGCTAGTAAAATGGCTGATATCAGTAATGCAACTGTAGCTACTAACGAATATGTTGATAGCGTTAAATCTGCATCTAAAAATGTATCTCACTTAGCTGATACTTATAGCAAAGCAGCAGAATCTATTTCTAGTTTAGCAGAATCTAATGATGCTGGTTCATCTATTGGAG
>SYEI01000326.1 GCA_005800865.1 Bacteroidota bacterium
GATTGATCATGAGTTTAATTTTAAAATAAATTGTTTTACTTGTTCTGTGTTTTTTAATCCGGGTTCTGTTTCAAATTTTGAGTTAATGTCGATGGCTACTAATTGAGGAATATTTAATTGTTGGATATCTTCTATGTGTTCCTCGTTAATTCCTCCGCTTAAAAAGAAAGGAATATTATAGTTGTAATTTTCTAATTGTTGCCAGGTAAATGTCTTTCCACTTCCACCGTAATTTTCAGTTGGACTATCAAATAAAAAGTAGTCCACTACTGATACATAATTTTCTAAATGCTTAAAATCAAAATCATCTTGTATTTGAAAAGCTTTCATCACTTTAACGTATGGTTTTAACTCAACACATAATTCTGGAGATTCATTTCCGTGTAATTGAACCATATTTAGATCGTAGCGCTCAACGTGATCAAAAATGGAGAGACTACTTTCATTGACAAAAACCCCTGTTTTTTTGATTTGTTTTGGAATGGTTCTCATAAAATCAAAACTTAAATTCTCTCCTACAAATCGCGGCGATTTTTTATAGAAGATGAATCCCATATAATCTATCGGTAATTGCATTAGCTCAGTTATATTATGTTTGTGCTTTAATCCGCAAACTTTTAGTTTCATGATATTATGATTTTAGTTGTCTGAGCGTAGCCGAAGACAATTCATTAATAAACTCTTTACATGCTAAATGTGGGTGGGGTTGTTTCATAAAATGGCTTCCAATTAAAAATCCTTGATACCCTACTTTTTTTAAGTTAGCAATGGTTTGAGGGTTTTCAATTCCACTTTCCGAAATTTTAATCATATTTTTTGGAAGTAAATCTGCCATTAAGAAGGATTGCTGGATATCAATTTTCATAGTATTTAAGTCGCGGTTGTTTATGCCAATCACATTTACTTTATTATACACTTTAGAAAGTTCATCGGGATGATGTAATTCTAATAGCACTTCTAATTCCAATTGATGAGCGAAATCTGTTAACTGAATTATCTCTTCTTTGGTTAAGACCGCCGCGATTAATAAAATAGCATCAGCACCAATAGATTTGGATTCAATGATTTGGTATTCATTAATGATAAAATCTTTACGTAGAATAGGGCAGAAGTTGTATTTCCTTGCAGTACTTAAATCTTCTGAACTTCCTCCAAAAAATGTTTTATCAGTAAGGATAGATAAAGCACTCGCGCCCGCTTGCATATAACCGAGGGATGTTTTTTCTACACTTAAGTATTTATTAATTACTCCTGCTGAAGGCGATTGCTTTTTGAATTCAGCAATGATGCCGCTTTTATCAGTTCTTTTCAAATAGGCCGATAACGAAACAGTTGGTGATTTATAATAGTTGGATTGTTTTAATAGTTCAACAGGATATAAAGCTTCACGCTCTTTGACTTCAATTCTTTTGTGAGCTATTATTTTCTCTAAAGTGTTCATATTAGTTAGATGTTAGTTTTTTAAATAAGGTGTATGTTTTTTTAAATTCGATAGTTTCTTTACAGTGGTCTATGCATTCTTCTATAGATTTTTTTGAGTCATAAGCATTCATGGCCAGAGCACTATTAATGATAACGACATTCTTTTGTGCTGCTGTGCATTCGTTTTTTAATACATTGATGAAAATTTTGGCAGCTTCACTAATTGTTTTCCCTCCAAATAAATCTTCTTGTTTTAATATTTTAAAACCAAGGGATTCTGGCTCTATTGTTTTTTCAGTTGTTTTAGTTATGTATTTAAAGGGAGAAGTCAAACTCACTTCATCGTAACCATCTATGGAATGAACCAAGCAATAATTAGCTTTATCCTGCTGTAAAATATAATTGTAAAGTCGTGCTACTTCTAAACCATAAACACCTACATATCTAAAGTTTATGTTTGCTGGATTTACCAATGGCCCCAGTAAATTAAAAAAAGTTTTGACTGCTAATTCTTTTCTGCTAGTAGCCACTGTTTTTAAGGCTGGATGAAATATGGGTGCATGCATAAAACAAATGTTATGTTGATTAAACTCACGATTTAAATCATCAGAATTTGTCTTGAATTTATATCCCAAATGTTTTAAGATATCTGATGAACCGGAAACAGAAGAAGAACCATAATTGCCATGTTTGGCAACAGGAACTCCTGAGGCTGCTAACACCAAAGCAGATAAGGTTGAAACATTAAATGTGTCCTTTTGATCGCCACCGGTTCCGCATACATCAATGGCTTCTTTATCCAGTTTTACCTTAATACAAACGTCTAATAACGCTTTTCTAAAACCCATCAATTCGTTCACAGTTATTGGTCTTGCGATATAAAATGCCATAATCGCTGCTATTTGTGAAGCATTGAATTGATTTTGACAAATATCTTGAAGCAGTTGATAGGCTTCTGTTTCGGATAAGGTATGTCCATGACATAATAGGTTAAATGATGTTTTCATTTTTTAATTTTTTGATTGGTAAGAAAATTGATTTCGTGCTTTTCGCACTTCGACTCCGCTCAGTGTGACAGCTCGGAGTTATAGAACAGAAGGTTAACTAGGCTTTAAGCCAATTGTGAATCATCATTTCAC
>SYEI01000327.1 GCA_005800865.1 Bacteroidota bacterium
TAACAGTTTTATTAAACCATCATATTCCTTCAACATTTCCTCTCTAATTGGCCCTGAAATGATTTTAGTTAACTCCTCCTTTAAATTTTTGGCATTTAAATCTGTTTGAATTAATTCTTTAACCACAGGTTTATCTAAAATTAAATTTGGCAAACCAATGTATTTAACTCTACCGCCAACAACCATCTTAGCAATAGAGTAAGAAACTGTTCCACCTTTATAACAAACCACTTGAGGCAATCTAAATAGAGCACTTTCTAACGTTGAGGTGCCTGACTTAATAATACCTGCATGTGCATTGTGCATTAAGGCATATGTTTGACCAAACACTACTTTTAATCCCATATCAATTGCCATTTGGTATGCTTCTTTAGGCAAATTTGTAGTCCCAGCAATAACGAACTGATACTCTTTAAAATCATTTACTACATCCAGCATAATAGAAAACATGCGTTCTATTTCTTGCTTCCTACTACCTGGTAACACAGCAATAATTGGACGTTGGTCTAAATTATTTTTTTCAATAAAAGTTGTTCTATTGGGAAGTGTAGCTTTTTCTTGTTCAATCGCATCTAGTAATGGGTGACCTGCATAATCTGCTTCGTAACCATGTTTTTTATATACAGCCACTTCAAACGGCAATATCACAAACATTTTTTCTACACTGCGTTTAATAATTTCCACTCGATCTTCTTTCCATGCCCAAATAGTTGGAGAGATATAATAAAACACTCTAATGCCTTGTTGTTTTGCCCAATCTGCAATACGTAAATTGAAACCAGGATAATCTACTAATATTAAAATTTCGGGTTTAAAATCTAAAATATCTTGTTTACAAAAAGCAATGTTTTTAAAAATAGTACGAATGTTTTTTGCTACTTCTACAAAACCCATAAAAGCTAAATCTTTAATATGCTTTCTTGGTTTTTGATGGGTGACAGCTTCCATTAAATCTCCACCCCAAAATCGGAATTCAATGCTACTGTCAAGTAACAACAATTCTTTCATCATATTGGAGGCGTGCAAATCTCCAGATGGTTCACCAGCTATAACGTAGTACTTCATGTAAGTTTTAAAGTAATGAAATGTATAATACTAATCCTACATACAAGAATGTGGCAATAATTAAACCTCTGCCAAAATCAAATATTTTTTTATTCAGAGATAAATAAAAAATCGCTAAGTTGGCTATAACACAAACAATGGCTACTTCCTGAAACATATTCCCGGCACGCAGATATCTGATAAATCCATTAGGGAAGTTTAATTGATTATGAAAAAACAACCAATAGCAAAAAAAACATAGTGAAGGAAAAATGGCTCCAAATAAAAAGCCTATCCATTTTTTATCAATTTTATCTAACATGTTATAATGTATTTTTTAAGTGAGTAATATAATTATGTGCCGTTAAATCATGCATAATTGGAACAACCGACACATAGCCATTAGCTAAAGCCCATTCATCCGTATCTTTAGCATCGGGCTCAAAGTTCACAAATTTACCTGTTAGCCAATAGTACGAGCGACCGTATGGATCTTTTCTTTCTTTAAAATCTTCTACCCAATTTGCTTTTGCTTGGCGGCAAACTTTAAGTCCGCTAATTTCATCGGATTTGAGTTTAGGGAAGTTCACATTTAAACAAACTCCTTTTGGAAGTTCATCTTTTAATACTGAAGCTATGATCTTTTCAATATAAGAAGACGTTGCACTAAAATCAGCATTTATATCATAATCGCTCAAACTAAAACCAATAGCAGAAGTTCCTTCTAAAGAGCCTTCAATAGCCGCGCTCATGGTGCCTGAATAAATCACGTTGATAGAGCTATTACTACCATGATTAATCCCTGATAGCACTATATCTGGCTTGCGAGGGAGTAATTTATTAACAGCCATTTTCACGCAATCTACAGGCGTGCCAGTGCAGCTATATTCTTCAATTACTCCTGCGTGATAGTTGGTTTTTTGGATGCGCAACGTAGCATTAATCGTAATAGCATGCCCCATCCCAGATTGAGGTTTATCAGGTGCGATTACATAAACATCACCAAATTTTTTAGCGATAGATGATAAATGTAAAATGCCAGGAGCGCTCACTCCGTCATCGTTGGTTACTAATATTAATGGTTTTTGTTGCATCTTGGTAAATCTATTGATTTTATAACGGCTTTTAGTGAATAAAATGAGTTTTTTACTAAATTAACAGTGTTGAATTCTACCAGTTATTTTTATCCTTTTTTTTACTATTTTTGTATAACTAACTAAACAATTATTATGAAGAAAATTATTAAAACAGCCAATGCCCCTGCTCCAATTGGACCATATAACCAAGCCGTACAAGTTGGCGATTGCGTGTATGTTTCAGGTACTATTGCTATGGATTTAGCTTCTAAGCAGTTGATTAAAACCAATATTAAAGAAGAAACCAAAATAGTGATGGATTATTTAGGTGCTGTTTTGAAAGAAGCAGGTTTAACTTATGATAATATTGTAAAGACTACTATTTTCTTAGCGGATATGAATAATTTTGTACATGTTAATGAGGTGTATAGCAGTTATTTTAAAGGTGACTACCCTGCACGTGCAACAATTCAAGCAGATAGATTGCCTAAAGATGCTAATGTAGAAATTAGCGTAGAGGCTAAAGTTTTTTAATAAAACCATACTTTTTAACAAATTTAGGTGAGGTTTTGAGTGATTTTGACTCAAAACCTCATTTTTTTTGTCTAAAACCGAAGACAACTTTATTTACCTTAAGTTAAATCTAAAAAATTAGAGGTTAAAAAATGCCATTGCTCGATAAAAAAGTTTTATTCAACGAAAAAATACTTTCAAAAAATGTTGGTTTTTAATTTTTTTGTTATAATTTTACTATAACTAAATAAAATTTTACGTTATGAACATTTTTGTAAGCAACATCAGCTTTAAAGTTAGAGAACAAGCACTAAGTGAACTTTTTTCTCAGTATGGCGAGGTTACCTCGGTTAGAATTATTAAAGACAAAGAAACAAAACGTAGTCGCGGCTTTGGTTTTGTGGAAATGGCAAACGACGAAGATGGGCAAAAAGCCATCGATGCGTTAAATGGAACAGAGCACTATGAACGTGCTATTGTTGTTTCACAAGCTAAAGGTAAACCAGAAAACGCGAGCGCGTAATATTTTTACGATATAACAAAAAAAAGTCTCCATGTTTTAATGGAGACTTTTTTTATTCCATTTTTTAAGTTAATTTCTAATTGTTAAAGTATTAATACCATCAAATACAGCATTATACAATCTTAAATTTTGAGATGCTCCCGAAATAATACCACCATCAAAAATTTGCCATTTAGCACCACTAATGGTGTCTTTCAATGTAAAGCTATCTGATTGTACTTTTACTTTGGCATTTGGGTTGTTTGGTAAAACTGTTGAAGTTCTTTCTAAAGCAACAAAATCAGTTGGAGAGTTGGTCGCTGTTTTTCTGTATATAATTAAACCATTCACTCCAGCGTTGTCATAATAAACCCAACCGCCAGCAGTCTGTAATTTAAAGTATAGTGGATCATTGGGGTATAAGGTAACATTTACAGTTTGGTAAGCAATATTATCTTGAACGGTTTGATTTTTCTTCTTACAAAAAGAAAAAACACTTAGGAATACCAGTAAAAATAATATGCTAAATTTTCTAAACATTATTAAACAGTATAGGTTAAACAAATACCTTTGTATACAAATATAAAAATTTTCTATGGACTTTCACGAACCAACACCTCCCAAAAAACATAACGTTTTTTTGCCAATTATATTGTCGTTGGTTTTAGTGTTAGGAGTTTGGCTTGGCTATTTTTTAACTAAACAGATTAATAGTGGATCTGCTTTTGGCCAAAGTCGTCAAGCATCTACAAACGATAAAATAAATAGTTTATTAGAATATATCGAGTATCAATACGTGGATACTATTAATAAAAAAGATTTAGTAGAAAAAACTGTAACATCCATGTTGCAAAGTTTAGATCCTCATTCTGCTTACATTCCAGCCATTGATTTTGAATCAGTAAATGAGCCGTTAGAAGGTAATTTCGATGGAATAGGAGTAGAGTTTAACATCATTAAAGATACCATTCGAGTTATTAACCCTATCGAAGGAGGACCTTCTGAGAAAATAGGAATTAGAGCAGGTGATAGGTTGATAAAAGTGGAAGGTAAAAACGTTGCAGGTGTTAAAATTACGAATAAGGAAGTTTTTGAAAAATTAAGAGGTAAAAGTGGAACGGTTGTAGCTGTTACTATTTTAAGAAGTGGCATCCAAAAGCCTTTGCAATTTAAAATAACGCGTGATGCTATTCCATTATATAGCTTGGACGCATCTTATATGGTAAAACCAGACATTGGTTATATTAAAATTAGTAAGTTTTCCGCTACTACCTATCAAGAATATTTAAAAGCGTTTAATGCTTTAAGTAAACAAGGTATGAAAAAATTAATTTTGGATTTACGTGGAAACCCTGGTGGATACTTAAATGCAGCAGTTGATATATCAGATGAATTTTTGACAAATGGATTGCAAATAGTTTACACCCAAGGTAAAGCTAATCCTAAAAAGGTTTACAAAGCTACTGAACATGGTAGTTTTGAAAATAATCCATTAGTTGTTTTAATTGATGAAGGTTCAGCAAGTGCCAGCGAAATTGTTGCAGGAGCCGTTCAAGATAATGATAGAGCAACTATTATTGGTCGCCGTAGCTTTGGTAAAGGATTAGTGCAAGATCAATTGCAGTTACCAGATGGTTCGGCTATTCGCTTAACTATTGCTAGATATTATACTCCTACAGGACGTTGCATTCAAAAACCTTATTCGGATGATAAAGATCAATATTATAGTGAGGAATATGATAGATATACAAATGGAGAATTATTAAATGAAGACAGCATTAAGTTAGATAAAACAAAACAATATAAAACACCTGAAGGAAAAATAGTTTACGGTGGTGGTGGAATTATGCCCGATGTGTTTGTGCCTATTGATACAGCTAGGTCTAACGCATTTTTAAATAAGATATTTTATTCAGGTTCTATCAATACATTTGCTTTTGAGTATGCCGATAAAAACAGAGTAAAATTAAAGGCGTATGGATCTGCAAAAAATTATATTGATAGATTCGAGATTAGCCAAGCTATTTTAGAAGAATTTTACACGTATTGTGCAGACAAGGATTTACCATTGAATCTTAAAATGAAAGCAATGACGAGCGAGGCGCTAAAGCCTTATCTAAAAGCCTTTATTGGGCGAGATGTGTTTGATAAAGATGCATATTACCCTATTTTGAACCAAAAAGATAAATGTATTTTAAAGGCAACTGAGGTGTTATCTAAATAAAAAAATTGTATTTTTGGTAGATATATGAATATAAATATGACTACCAAATTTTTAGTAATCCCATTGATAACCATTTCTTTAGCATTAGTTTCTTGCGGAGGAAATTCAGAAAGTGAAATAAATAATGAAGGCCCTAGTGGTTCAGATTCTGTTTTAGTTGCAGATACTGTTTCTTTATCTACGGATGATAACGAAGTGTCGTACAATCTTCCGTCTGCTTTACAAATTGCTTATGTATTTAAAAAATCTGGAGCAGCATTTGTGCCATCATTACTAAATGATAAAGCAAGTACAAATAAGTATAATACAAGTAATTATAAACGTGCCGTTAACTTTGGGATTTATAGTGCTGATTTAGCTTATTGTTTATTTAATAAAAAGTATCAAGAATCAAAAGAGTACTTAAAAGCATGTAAAGACATGGGTGCTTCTTTAGGTTTAAATTCTGCGTTTGAAAGTGACAATATGGCTCAACGTTTCGATAAAAATATAGCTAACGAAGATTCAGTGATTAAAATCGTGTCTAGTGTTCAATTAAAAACAGATGTGATGTTTGAACAAAATAAGCAAAAGCACGTTACGGTTATTGCTTTTACTGGTGCTTGGACCGAAAGCATGTATATTGCTTTAGAAGTATATGCCAAGGATAAAAACAAAAAAGTATTAGGAAGTTTATTAGAGCAATTGTTACTATCTGAAACTGTTGTTAAAGCTCTCAAAAGCCACCAAGCTTCAGAACCAGAAATGCCAACACTTATATCTGCTGTAGAAAACATTAATGCTCAGTTTAATGCGATTACTGCTGTAAAAGCTGCTATTGAAAAAGATGAAGAAATGGATTTTAATGCAATGTCGATTTCTGATAGCGAATTGAAAATAATTTCAGACTCGGTTAAATCTTTAAGAACAAGTATGATAAACTAAATAGTATGACAATGACAAAAATTATAAAACCAATAGTAAGTATCGTTATTGCATTTGTTTTAATGGCATTTCAAGGTGGCGACGTTTTATGTAACTCTAAAGAGTTGAAAGAAAAAGCTAAATTGGCTTTAGAACCATATAAATATGATAGTTCGGAGTTAACCCGTATTTTGTATAAAGCAAAAGAAACGGTAAAAGAGGTGGAAGTTCCTTTATTTATTGGTGAAAAATACCGTATAGTATTTGAATTGGAAGCGCTACCAAAACAAGTTGAGGTTCAAATCTACAACAAAGACAAAGACTCTAAAAATAGAAAATTATTATTTTCATCTAAGGATATGGGCGACAAAAAAGAATTTCAGTTTGAAGTTTCAAAGGTACGCCACGTATATGTTGATTATATAGTTCCACCAACAGAGGCAGGTTCATATAGCGGTTGCGCTGTGTTTATGGTTGGATATAAATAAGAAAAATTAATTTTCATTTGTAAAAAAAGCCGCTATTTAGCGGCTTTTGTTTATTTCTTCATTTCTACTTCAAATCCTTTTTTCTTCCAATCATCAAATCCTTTTTCAAGATTAACTACGTGCGTAAAGCCTTCTTTTTTCATCAATTCAGCACATTCACCGCTGCGTCCTCCACCGGCACAATAAATTAAATAGGTCTTAGTTTTGTCTAATTTTGAAATAACCATTTCGGCATCTTTCTTAAAATAATCAATTTGTGTAGCGCCTTTAATGAAACCTTTATTTTTTAATTCATCATCCGTGCGTAAATCAATTAGGTGTGATTTTTTTTCGTCAATTAATTTTTTAAATGTAGCAGCATCTACGTTTTCAATTTTTGTTTGAGCAAAACTAACAACTGATACGATGATTGCTAAAGCTGTAATTATTTTTTTCATAGTTTTTATGTTTATTGAATTTTATTTTTTAAAAGAAAGTAGCCAGTCAATTGCTTTATGTTTATCGTCAAACATTTTCATTTTCATACTTTGATGGTGAGTGAATTTTATTATAAAATTGATAATCAAGCGATGTGCTAATGATTTCACGATTACTGCCATTGCTTTTGTCATTTCATTTGATTCGGGCTTTGCACTAAATTCCCTAGCTTCTTTTGAAATGGAAGTGTCATTTCCTGTTTCAACCAAAACAAGATGTTTGTTGATATGATTGTATTTGGACTTTAAAAAATGATACTGGTTTTGAGCATCTTCTATTTCAATAGTAACATTATCTCTTAGTTTAATGAATACAATTCCATTATCCCAAAATTCAACTTTAGAAGTTCGATCATCCGCTGAATCTACTAA
>SYEI01000038.1 GCA_005800865.1 Bacteroidota bacterium
ATGAAAAAAATAAAGAAGTGATAGATAGTATTACCTATGCTCGCCGAATACAAAGAGCTTTGATTACACCAGAGGCTTATATTGACAAAGTATTGAATAAACTAAATAAGAATAGTTAAGCTCTCTAACTACGCTTCTTTAAATGCTTTATTTAATCGTTTCAATAAAAACATCATTAGTATAAATGCAAATAGTAATAAGGCAAAGTTTAACCAAAAGAAGTTGGCTTTATCATCAAACTTGTCCCAATTTTTTGCTAATACACCACTCATTTTATTTCCAATAGAAGTTGCTAAGCTCCAACCACCCATCATTAAGGCTGTAAAACGAACAGGTGATAATTTAGATACCATCGATAAACCCATCGGGCTCAAGCATAACTCACCAATAGTTATAACACCGTAACTTCCAATTAACCACCATGCGCTTGCTTTACTAATGCCGTTATCCGTGTAATGGACAGCAGCTACCATTACTAAGGTAGATAATCCACTAATTAATAAACCATAAGCAATTTTAGTTGCAGTGGTAGGTTCCATTTTTCTCTTTCTTAAGAACCCAAAAAATATAACAACCAATGGAGTTAAAATAATTACAAAGAATGGATTTATGGATTGAAATAATTCAGTAGGAACTAGCGTTAAATTTTCGCCAGGAGCTGGATATTTTTCGGGTGCTAAATTTTTGAAGTAAGAAGGGTAATCAACGCATTTTGTTGGATTACCACTTGCATCTTTAATTCTTCTGAAGTGTTCATCTAATTGAAATACGGTATCATTTTCGGCAACAACTGATTTATCGCATAAAAAAAGAGAATCAGCTAAAGGAACTAAAGCCGTTGGCATTGCTCTGTCGGTATAAGAATTAGCGTAAGTAGTTAATGCTGTTCCATTTAATTTAAAAATTGCCCAAAAAATAATTACGATTCCAAAAATGGTATACATAGTACCAACTGGTTTTTTTTCTTCCTCGCTACAGCTTTTATAAATACTAGCATAAAAATAAACTACAGGAATACAAGCACATAAAAATGCATCTGTGCTATCGCTTCCAAAAATAGTATCTGGTATAAACCATCCAGCTAGACCAAAACCTAGTGCAACAGCTAGTACTTTTAAAAAGCGCATAATGATCGGCTTATCTTCAGGAGTAGGTTCTTTTCTTACGTCCACATGTTTGTAATGTTTCATTCCTGCCCAAAAAGTGATCACTCCTAAAAACATACCAACACCAGCTGCAATAAATGCCCAGTTCCAACCGTATTTTATGCGCATATAAGCAGCCACAAAATTACAAACGAAAGCACCAATATTGATACTCATATAAAATAAATTATAGCCTGTATCTTTATTGGCTTTGTATTGTGGGTCGTTATATAAATTACCTAGTAGTGTAGAAATGTTTGGCTTAAAAAAACCGTTCCCAACAATCATAATTAAAAGTGCCGTATAAAAAGCCCATTCTTCATGAATGGATAATAAGCAGTAGCCAATACCCATTAAGATTCCTCCTAAAGTCACAGCAAAACGGTAGCCCAATTTCATGTCGGCCAATAAGCCACCAATAAAAGGTGTTAGGTAAACGCAGGCAATAAAGGTTCCAAATACATCTGAAGCTTTTGCATTTTCCCAGCCAAAACCACCAGTTTTTGTATCGGTCATGTATAAAAAGAAAATTCCAATCATTAAGTAATAACCGAAGCGTTCCCAAAATTCAGTAAATGCTAAGAAGAATAGTCCTTTAGGATGTTTTGAAGTAGATGACATAAATAATGTTTTTTATAAATATAAGAGAAAGAGATTTATTTGGCAAAGATTTTTTTTAGGATGATATAATACACTTTTGTATTGTTTTACTATATTTATACTATTCCATTTTTTATGTCTGAGTTTAAGTATACTTTTCAATATAATAGCACCGATGGACTTATTGTTCTAGATTTTTTAAATAAAAAAATTCAAGTGTTTGAAGATCCATGGGGTAGAGACTCTAGTTCAACTCCAGATCATGTTATAGCTTTTATTGATGTAAAGAAAGATAATGTTTTAACGAGCAAATTTAAGAACGCATTATTGCCACAAGTAGTTAATGAAATTTTATTTTTAGCGGATTATCATTCTTCCATTTCAGAAATCCCAAATGGCGATAGGTCTTTTTATTTCAGGAGTTCAGCTAGTTATTTTAAACAGAAGGAAAAGTCAAATCTAATTATAGGATTAGTGTTTCTTGTATTGTCCATAACGGCGTTATTTCCATTATTTTTTTTCGAACAAACCGCTTCAAAGCCTAATAGTATATATCTATTTATTAGTTTAATGTGCTTTACGTTTTTTTCTATATTGATTGCTATTTATATTAAAAGAGTAAGAGCAAATGGATTTAATGTTTTGGGAACTGAGTATGGGATTTATGTATACCTTAATAACAATATCAAAAGTTATACATGGAATTCTTTTACGGGTAAGTATGAAATTATAAAATCAGAAAAAGGGTTTTGCTATGAATTAAAGGAGATTCAAAGCGTTTATAACAAATACGGTAGTAATAAAGTGAATAAACATTTAAACTTTGTAGGTATTGATGATTTTGAATTTTTTGTAACGAGTATTAATTACAAAATCTCTACTAAAAGTACTTAAATTAATTACTGCATTCGTTAAATTGTCGATCTAGTTCATTCGTTTTTTGAGATAGTTTTTCTAAAACGACTGAATTATTGAAATATTTATTTCGTATTCCGTCAGAAATATTTTGTTGTACACTTAGTAGTTTGATATAATCTTTGCAATCTATGTGGGTACGACCTTTTGTTTTCGCACATTTACAGTATTTGTCAATTATTTTTGTTTCCTCGGCTAAAGAATTGTAAAA
>SYEI01000328.1 GCA_005800865.1 Bacteroidota bacterium
AAAAATTCTAAAATTTCTTGAGCCTTGATGGGTTTATGACAACGCTCTAATTTGTATCCTAAAGTCAAAGTATCGTTTTGAGCTTTAGTATTAAAGCAACACATCATGCATAAAAGCAAACAACTATTTAGGAAGTATTTCAATGAGTTTGCCGTTATTAAATCTAAATGAATAAAATTTGCGAGAGTTAATTGGATTGCGTTGCTCGTCTAATTGAGGTTTCCAAGGGGAGGTTTGTTTTACAGCTTGCAGTATTTGCGAACATAGTAATTCAATATCTTTTGTAATAAGTAATGGCTGATAATTTAAATCACATAATTGAGTTTTATAAAAATCAGTTTCTCCTTTATAATTAATGAAAAAATTAACGGTAATAATTCCATTAAAGTTCGTTTGAGCCGTAATGATTTTATGAAACTCTTTTTTTATGGTATAAAAATCTTTGCCATTATTTGGAGGAGTAGGATGATAGTATGGGAAAATAGGTTTGTTGCCAAAAAAACTACAACTATCCGTTTGGGAAAAAGAAATACCGTAAACAAACAATAAAATGATTGTGAGTTTAAAACTTAAATAACTATTTTTTTGTAGACAGATAATTTTCAAATGTATTTAAATCCATCGCATTTAAACAGTTATCTTTTGTTAAAAGCCCTTTGCGAGCTACGTATGTACCATAACGCATATCATGATAACCCTTTAATTGATGAGCGTCGGGATTAATAGAAATCATTACGCCTTTTTCTAAACAATAAGGTATCCAACGCCAATCAATATCTAAACGATAAGGATGTGCATTTAATTCAATCACTACTTTATTGGCTGCGCACGCATCAATTATTTTTTTGTGATCAATAGGATAGCCTGGTCTACCTAATAGTAAACGACCTGTTGGGTGACCTAAAATAGTAGTATAAGGATTTTCAATGGCTTTTATTAAACGAGTCGTTGCTTTTTCTTCATCCATTTTTAAATTGGCATGAACTGAAGCAACAATGAAGTCAAATGTTTTTAAGATATCTTCTTCATAATCTAAATCTCCGTTTCCTAAAATATCACTTTCAATTCCTTTAAATATTTTAAAAGGAAATAATTGTTTGTTGAGTTTTTCTATTTCTTGTTGCTGTAACAAAACCGTTTCTACTTTTAATCCACCGGCATAACTTGCAGTTTTTGAGTGATCGCAAATTCCTAAATACTGATAACCTAATTGTTTGCAATACACAGCCATTTCTTCTAAGGTATTCATACCATCACTATAAGTAGAGTGATTGTGTAAAATGCCTTTTAAATCTGTGAGCTCAACTAATTTAGGTAGCTGATTATTTTTCGCTTTTTCTAATTCAAATAATCCTTCACGCAATTCGGGTTCGCAGTATTGAATACTTAAATTTGAATAAATAGATTCTTCGTTATCGTATTTTTTGGTGGCTAATGCTTTAAAGTTTATGCCTTCTAAATGTTCTTTAGTTGAAGAGGTTTCTACTAGCTTTCTGTAAAATACATTTGAGTTACATTGTATAAAATTTAAAGGAATAGTTTCAGAAACAAACTCATCTAAATCAATGCTTTCATCTCCAACTAAAATATCTATTTCTTCAATGACTTCGCAATGGCGATACATGGCGCCAGTAAAAGAAACAAAATCAGTTTGTTGTTTAATTGCATCAATAATTGGTTGTCCAATTTTTTCGGCATAAGCAAAATGAAACCAGCCAGTGTTATTAATTTTAAATTCAATGTTTTGAATAATGGTATTTTGGGTTTTCGCTCCAAATCCTTTTAATTCTAGTAATCGGTTTTCGTGACAAGCGTATAGCAAATCAGTGACACTTTCTAATTCTAACTCTTGCCATAACTGACGCACTTTTTTTGGTCCCAATCCTTTAATGCCCAACATCTCTATTACTCCAGCAGGAGTTTTAGATATTAAGTCTTGCAATTCTTTACTGGTGCCAGTAGTATTAAATTCAATAATTTTTTCAGCTAAACTTTTACCAATGCCTTCTAATTGTGTTAATTCTTCAACAGTTGGCGCACTTAAATCAATGCGCGTTTTACTTAATTTGTAGGCAGCACTATTGATTGATTTTATTTTAAATGGATTTTCATCATGAAGTTCCATCAACTTGGCAGTGATTTCTAATGCATCTGCTATATCTTCGGTTGTCATCATAAATACAATTCAGCAAATTTTAAATCATAAGGATTGGTGATTTTTATATTTTCAAAATTTCCTTCTACTAAATGAATGGTTTCATCCATGCTTTCTAATACGGTAGCATCGTCGGTAAAGAATGGAGAGTAATCTTGTTCAAAGGCTTCTTTAATTTTAGAAACTAAAAAGCATTGAGGTGTTTGTACAATTTTATAGTCATCTCTGCTTACTGCTTTGTTAATACTATTAGTTACCATCCTTAAACTTTCGTTAATGGGCGAAATGGGAATAGCATTTCCTTTTTGTGCCGCTGTTTCAAAACAACGTTTAATAGTGTCTACACTCACAAAAGGTCTGGCAGCATCATGAATTCCAACAACGTCATTTTTATTGGTAATTGTATTCAATCCATTTTTTACAGAATGAAAACGAGTTTCTCCTCCAATAACAATTTGAATGTTTTTATCTGGAAAATATTCAGCTAACATAAAATTAGCATCAGTCATATAATCTTTATGAACACAAACAATCACGTTGATGAATTCATCAAACTCTATAAATTTTTCGATGGTATGAATTAAAATGGGTTTTCCTTTTATTTCAATAAATTGTTTTGGCACGGTGGACTGCATTCTCGAACCTGTTCCGCCAGCAACGATGATAACGTTATATTGTGAATTCATGTTAATAGTTTTTAATACGTTCAATACAATTATCAATTGCTTTGTATGCTTTACTAAAAAACTGAAAGCGTTGTTTCTCTGCAATGCTACTAATTAAGGTTGATTTTTTAATGAGGTTTTTCATCCAATGTTCAATCTCTTCACAAAATTGATTGTTACTTGTGGTTAACGAATTCATAGTGTTGAAAGAGATATACGAAATAACAGAGCCTGCAACGGTAACATGAATGCAGTTTGTTCCAATTACTAAATCACTATTATATAAATTAAAGGAACAGCTTTTTGATTTATTTTCCTCTTCAGCATATTGATTAATGGCTTGAGCCATTTTTTTTAACTCTTGTAAAACTAAAATAGCATCCTCTTTTTCTTTAAAGGCTCCCGATTCAAAATAGTATTCTATTTGTTTAATAGTTGTGGTGATGGTTTCATCGGTCCAAATTTCAGTACTAGGAATTTTTAGGTAAGTTTTATGAATTTTATCTGTTATTTCTAATTGCTTTTCAGAAATCACATCCCAATCAAACTTTTTGGTTTGATAGACTGGTATATTTAGAACAGAACGTTGCCAGTAAAATAATTTAAAAGCTGCTAATTCTTTTGAAAAGAAAGAATGAAAAATTGGAATCTCCTCTGCCGCATAGATGATTTTTGCATCTTCCGATTTTTGTAATCGCTCTAACTGCATCAACAATCCAGTTAGGTAATTATCAAAATTTTCTTCAGAGTCGGTTAACTTTATATAATTACAAGTTACCGAATCGCCTTTATTTGATAAAACAGAATCTATAGATATGCGGTAGTGCTTACATATTTTATAAGTTTCATCTAAACTTAATTCGGTTTCGTTACGCAAACGTCGGTAAGCGCTATCGTTGCTTATGTTTAATAAATCGGCAATGTCATCCACAAGCGATACATTTGCTGGTACAACGTGTTTTAAATGCTTGATGAACACTTCTTGCATTGCAAAAGCTGAATCTGATGTGGTTTTTTTAGCAGCCATAATGTTGTGTTATATACTAATAAAGGTATATAGTATTTGCGAAAAACGCAAATCATCATTCTTGGATTATGAAATTCTGCAAATAAATTGATGTTTAGAGCTAATAAATCGTACTTATTTCTTGTTTTCTGCAATTAAGTGACTTTAGGGTCTGTAAAGCCGTTTCAATAGCGCTTGGCATCCACCTAATTTTGACCTATAAATTTTAATCAAAATCATTATGGAAACGTTAAATACTATCGAAAAAATTACACTAATAATTAGTGTATCCGTTGTAGCACTTATTCATTTATCTGTTTTAGGACGAATAGCAAAAAATAAAAGAATCATCAAACAATAATTTTTAACTCTTAAAACTATAATCATGAAAACAACAACTCTAAAAAAAGCAATTCACATCACTCTATTTTGTCTGATGTTAATAGCAACTGTCATTATAACCAAAAGCACTGTAAAAAATATTAAACAGTTGTATGGTTCCGATAAAGCTAACTACACAGCTATGAGTTGCTTTACAGATTTAATTTATTAATCACTAAAAAATAGCACTATGAAAACAACTTTTAAATCAATCGTTTTATTTGGATCCGCTTGTTTGTATTTAAATTCAGGCATTGCCCAAGATATAAAAAAAGAAAAATCAACCTTAACTATTTTATCTATAGATATTAATGGATTAAAAAGTGAGCCTATCCAAATGGGAAATTTGGTGAGAACAGAGTTAGAAAAGCTCGACACCTTTGAGGTAATGGATAGATATGACGTTGCTTATATGATAGAAAAAAATAAATTGAGTATCAATAACTGTTATGGTAAATTATGCTTAACCGAAATTGGAGAAACCATTCATTCTGATAAAATGTTGAGTGGCAGTATTGAGTTATATCCAAAATCAATTATTTACACCTTACGTTTAATAGATGTGAAAACTAAATCTATTGAAAAAACAACAGTAATGGAGTTTTTAAATTTACCTGAAGAGTTGCAAGCATTTACCAATGTAACAGTTCGAACCATGTTTAATAAATCAGTTGATCAAAATTTATTAGCAAAATTAACACAACGCAATGGGTTTGATAATGCGTTGAATAATCCAAAAAAAGATCGATTAAGATTAGACGGACCCCGATTAGGATTTGTAACCTTTACAGGAAACACAGCTAATATTTTGCAAGCAGATAAATCGGTGGGTGGTTTCGAGGCATTCCCCATGATGTTTCAATTTGGGTATCAGTTCGAAAAACAATATTTGAATGAAGGAAAAATTCAGGCTTTGTTTGAGTTTGTGCCGATGATTACGGGTGTTGATCAAGGTTATTTTATTCCAGGGTTTTCTTTACTGCATGGTTTAAGAAGTAACATTAACGGTTGGGAATTTGCACTGGGGCCAACTATTAATTTATCGCCAAAATCTCGTGGTTATTATGATACAACGAATACTTGGCATAGAGAACAAGATTGGACTAATAATCCAGAAAACGAAGGCGTAAAAAATCCATTTACTATAAAAGAACGATTAGATAGTAGAGGCGACTATGCCATTCAAACCGGATTTGTATTAGCTTTTGGTAGAACCTTTAAATCCGGGAAGTTAAACTTACCAGTAAATATGTATGTTATTCCTGGTAAGGATGGATTTAGAATAGGAGCTTCGCTGGGCTTTAATGCTAAAAATAAATAATTTCTGAATATGTTTTTTATTCTCAAACGACTGGTAATTATTGTTTTCTTGCTAGGAATACTAACTGCGTTTAATTCTTGTTTATACGTTGGCGCTTTAATAATGAGTATAGATCAAAAGACAACAGTGGGCGAATGGAAATCAGAAAAATACAAAACCCACATTCAAAAAAGATTAGGCTGGGCTGGCCCACCTTATTATAGGTGTAGAGTGAAAATCAAAACATTGGGCGGCATATATTACCGAACAATTATTAAAGAATCGTTTTCACGAGAAGCGTTTGTAACATGTATCATTAAATATCCTTTTCGTAAAGACACAATTGCTGTTGACGTGTGCAAAAAGACTACTGTTCTTATTAAATAATACAATTTTTAAACTCTCTTTAAAAATCATGAAAATAAAAATCTTACATAAAATCCCACATGCATTACTTTACTCGCGTTTAGTAGTTGCCATTTTGATTATAATTTTTTCTTTTACAGTTATTTCGCCAATAATCATCGTAACACTTAGTATTTATGCAATTTTGAGTGATGTGTTTGATGGAATCATAGCTCGACAATTAAAAATTTCAACTATTGAAATGAGGCAACTGGATACAAAAATTGATACGGTATTTTGGTTTAGCTGTTTATTTTATATCTGTATTACTCATTCTCAATTTTTAAAAGCTCATCTGTTGCAAATTTCTATTTTAGTTTTTTCTGAATTATTTATTATAGCTTTTGGTTTTTTGAAATTTGAAGAGCGCATTTCTTATCATACTATTTTTTCAAAATTTTGGGCATTGCTTCTTTTATGGTTTTTTATCGACTTGATTTTAAATAATTCAAGTCATTATAGTTTTATCATCTCTTTTTGGTATGGCATTTTTGTGCAAATGGAGATTTTGCTAATCACTATTATTTTAAAAGACAACCAAACGGATGTTCCAGGCTTTTTAAAAGCCATTAAACTCAGAAAAGGTTTAAAAATTTCAAGAAATCGACTTTTTAATGGTTAAAACGTCCTTAACTAACAAATTGCTGTTTACAAGTAACTTTCATAAGTTAAAACTTAACGTTTTTTTTGATTTAGTTTTGTTTTTATCGAGAAAACAACTAATTTAATCGATTATTAAACGATAAATTTATGAATAGAATTTCTACAAAAGTATCTTTTTTAGCGGTTTGCTTAGTTGTTTTAAACAATTCTTTTGCCCAATTATCAGTTACGGCTCAAGCCGGAGGTCTAAAATTTTTAGGAGATGTGGGTAGAAAAAATAATGCTAACTTTTTTAGTGATATGCGCTTAGGTTATAATCTAGGAGTTGAGTATCGTATTGGAAAAGTTTTAGGGATTGGCATTGATGGAATGTATGGCAAGTTGGCCGGAACGGATAATGATAAAAGTTCTCATTTAAACTTTCAATCTACTGTAATGGGTGGAGGCCTTAATTTATTTGCGTTTTTTGATAAGTTAGGTGAAAAGGAAAAAGATGTTTCTCCATATATACATGCAGGTTTTGGCTATTTAATGTTTGATCCTTACGGAGATTTAAGAGATAAAAACGGCATCGAATATCAATATTGGACTGATGGTTCAATCCGTAATTTAACAGAATCAACAGCTAACGATCCTTTATCGGCTTTTTTAAAAAGAGACTATAAATACGAAACTCAGCTAAAAGATTCTGTAGCAAATTATGCCCGTAGCACATTTTATATTCCTGTGGGGCTTGGTGCTAAATTTAAAATGGGTTTTCGTGCTAGTTTAAGAGTAGGGGTTACCTACAATATTTGTATGAGCGACTACATTGATAATAGCAAAAAAGGTGGTAATGATAGTTGGGCTTCTGCGAATGTGGGGCTTAATATTAATTTTGGCAAAAAACCAAAAGATGCTTACAGTAATGTAGATTTTAAAGCAGTTGATAATTCGGATACAGATGGCGATGGCGTTAAAGACCTAGATGATAATTGTTTAGGAACTCCTAAAGGAGTTAAAGTTGATGGAAAAGGATGTCCTGATGATAAAGATGATGATGGTGTATTTGATTACATGGACAAAGAATTAACATCTAAAAAAGGTGCAAAAGTGGATGGTAATGGTGTTACTATAGATGAAGAAGCATTAGCAAAACGTCAATTAGCTTGGGATAGTTTATCAACTGAAAGAAGTGAAGGATTTAATAATGCACCTAGTTTATCTTATTTGAAGGAAATAGAGGAAAAAGCAAAACAAAATCAAGCACAAACAGGAAAAGCGTCTAAAATACCTGCTGAATTTGTAGAAGCGGATTATAATAAAGACGGTAATATTTCAGCAGCAGAAATTACAAAAACCATTGATGGGTTCTTCGAGGGAGAAAACTCATTTAATGTTGAGAAGATAAATAAGCTCATCGACTATTTCTTTGAGCAGTAAACTAAGCATATGATAAAACCACTTATTATTTTATTTAACACTGTATCAGTATTTTTATTTAGTTTTTTTTTCGGCGACACACCTGTAACTATTTCGGGTAATTTCCCAAAAAGCGCTAACGTAGCCACAGAGTTTACAGCAGAAATAAAAATTAATAAAGGCAGTATTGGTGGTTTTGCAAAGCTTCAGTTAGAAGTGCCTCAGGGGTTTATAGTTAAAGAATTAGATAGTAAAACAGGGAATTTTTCTTTTGCAACTAATATTGCTAAAATCATTTGGACCTCCATGCCAAGTGATCAAGAGTTTACGGTAAAGTTTGCTATTACTGCAGATGCTTCAGCAGCAGGAGCAAAAACGATAGCGTCAAAATTTTCTTACGTTAATAATAATAATAAAGAGGTTGTTGAAATGACACCTGCCGAAATTATGATTGGTGATGGTTCAACAGCACCTGTAGCTGCTACTTCAACTCCACCAGCAGAAACAACTTCCTCAACAATTCCTCCAGTAACAGAAACAACTCCCGCTGCCGCTTCTTCAACTCAATCGTTTGATAATCCAACAGAACCAAACTCAAATATTGTTGCGGCACGAAATATTACTCCTGGCGCAAATGCAAACGAGTATAATGTTGAAGTGAAAATTAAAAAGGGTGAAGTTAAAGGATTTGCAAAATATCAAGAGGTTTTACCTGCTGGCTATAATGCAAAGGCCGATAAATTAAACGGCAGTTCTTTTTCTGTATCTGACGGGAAACTAAAATTTGTTTGGGTATCATTACCTAAAGATGAAGAATTAGTAGTGTCTTATGTTTTAGAAAAAACAGCCTCGGCTTCAGCTGATGCTAAATTAGATAATGGCGAATTTTCTTATTTAGAAAACGACCAAAGTAAAAAAGTGAAAATGTCAATTGACGTTCTTGGAAATTCTACTCCTTCTGCTGTTGCTAAAGTTACTGAACCAACTCCAACTCCAACTCCAACAGTTGCAGCTGAACCTGTAACAACTGTTGCAACTTCAGAACCAGTAAAAACAGAACCAACAACTACCACAGAGCCTGTTAAAACTGAACCTGTTGCTACTGCTACTTCTAATGAGCCAAAAACAACAGTTGCTAAAAAGGAAGGAAGTGTAGTTTACAATGTGCAAATTGGAGCATTTAATAATGCTATTCAATCAGAAGTGTTAGCTAAGAAATTTAATATTTC
>SYEI01000329.1 GCA_005800865.1 Bacteroidota bacterium
GTGAATCGGCTATTGCTAAGTTCCCGAAATCGTATGGTGCTTTAGAATGTAAAAACACCTTAAATACCATTCACTCAAAATCGTTTAATTTAACCATTGAAGAAGTTAATGAACCCAATAAACCATATAGAGCATTAGTGAGTTCTCAAAACATTAATAAAATTTATTTCAAAATTGTAAAAACTTCTAGTCAGGAGTTACGGGAGTTGTCGAGAAAAAAATACGGACAAGAATTATATGCAAAATATAAAACCTTTCCAGAGGTCACCACTTTCTCGCAAGATTTTATTGATGATGGTGATTATCAAAATCATTTAACGGAAATTAAATTACCTGAATTAGCAGTTGGTTATTATGTGATCTTAACTTCATTAAGCGAAGATTTTAAATACGCAAACAATATCACGGCTTATAGCACTTGTATAATGTCAGATTTGGCTTCAACAGAGAGAAGAAGAGATAATGGCTCTTATGACTTTTACACTTTACATCGTCAAACTGGTGAAGCTTTAAAAAACATCACCGCTCAAGTATGGTACGAAAATTACGATTATAAAGTGAGAGAGTACGTTGTAAAAAAAGGGCCATCTTACAAAACAGATGATAAAGGTTTTTTAAACATTAGTTACGAAACCATCGAAAACAAAAGTTTCTTTATCGAATTTATTAATGGTAACGATCATTACTTTAACAACAACAGCTACTATACTTATAAACCTTACGAGAAAAATTACACCGTTGTTAGCTCTCATATCTTTACAGATAGGGGAATTTATCGCCCTGGTCAAACGGTTTATTTCAAATCTATTGTATTAGAATCCACTAATGGAAAGAACCATCAATTAAAGACAAATTACCCTGTTACGGTTACATTCTATGATGTAAACTATCAAGTGGTAAGTTCATTGCCATTAGTGACAAATGAATTTGGAACAGTTAGCGGTTCGTTTACAGCACCGCAAAATGGACTAAACGGACAAATGCATATTACGGATGGACATGGCAATGCATATATTTCAGTAGAAGATTATAAGCGTCCGAAATTTGAAACTGATTTTAATCCTGTAAAAGGCAGCTACAAAATTAATGATGAAGTTACTGTTACTGGTTTAGCAAAAGCTTATGCAGGAAATGTGATTGATGGCGCTAAAGTAGCCTACCGTGTGGTACGAAATGTAAATTATCCATATTGGTATTGGTGGTACAGACCTTATAATGTAGGTTCAACCGAAACTGAAATTACCAATGGAGAAATTACAAGTAATGATACAGGAACATACATTATTAAGTTTAAAGCTTTGCCTGACGAATCGGTTTCAAAAACAAGTTACGCTACCTACAATTATAAAGTAACAGCTGATGTCACCGATATTAATGGAGAAACCCATAGCACCGAAACAAATGTCACCGTTGGTTATCAAGCGTTACAATTAGCGGTTTCGAGTGATGCAATTGTTGAAGTGAATAATACAAAACCAATTTACATCACCACAAATAACTTAAATGGTGTTAAAGAAAATACGAAAGGAAATTTTGCCATCTACAAATTAAAACAACCTAATAAAGTTTTCAGAAGTCGTTTATGGCAACAAGCTGATAGACATAGTTTAAGTAAAGAAGATTACTACACAACGTTTCCAAATGATTTGTATGCTGACGAAAACAATAAATACAAATGGGAAAAAGAAACTAAAGTATTAGATAAAGCCTTTGACACGGGCTTAAAAACTGATTATGATTTATCATCTGAATTCAAATCATTTAAACCAGGCGTGTATGTCATTGAAGCAAATTGTAAAGATAAATTTGGAGAAGACATTAAAGCCTTTAGCTACATTACTGTATTTAATAAAAACAATAATGAAATTCCTGAACAAACAGCCGATTGGTTTTACTATCCTAAAACCATAGCCGAACCTGGAGAAAAGGTAAATTATATTTTAGCTTCTGGTTACAGCAATGTGAATTATTTATTTGAATTAGAACACCAAGGTAAATTGGTTAGTTCAAAAACACAGGAAGCTTCTATGAAAACTAATGAATTGCAAGTAGAAGAAATTCACAGAGGTAATTTTGCATTTCATACAAGCTTTATTAAAAACAATCGCTTTTATTACCATAGCAGCATTGTAACAGTGCCATACACCAATAAAAAATTAGACATTGAGTTTGAAACCTTCCGTAATAAATTATTACCAGGACAAGCTGAAGAATGGAAATTAATTTTAAAAGATAAAAAAGGCGAAAAAGCTGCTGCTGAAATGGTAGCAACCATGTACGATGCTTCTTTAGATGCATTTAGAGCAAACAATTGGTATTTTAATATTTTACAAAGTTATTATGCGCGTTTAAATTGGTCATCAAGAATTTCTCAAACGGTAAATTCAAACGAATTAAATAATATTTCTGTGGATTACCATTCCTTACCTTCTCGTCAATATGATGCTTTAAATTATTTTGGTCTTGGTTTTTATAACAACAATAACTACTACAGAGGAGGCAAAGGATATTATGAAGAAGGAGATGGAGTTTCTATTGCAGCATCAGAGGCTCCAGGAGTTATTGCTGATGAAATGGCATCTGGTAAAACTAAGAGTGCTGCTGCTCCAAGAATGATGAAAAACATGGAGGAAAGTGAAAAGAAATCTGAAGATAAAGACAATAGAAATGTGAATGATGTGACCACCATTTCCGCTGGAGAAGCAATGAATGGGCAAGGTGGTGTTGGAAAAGAAAGAAACGACAGAACTAAATCAGCTGATTTATCTGCCGTAAAAGCACGTTCTAACTTCAATGAAACAGCTTTTTTCTTCCCACAATTACAAACCAACGACAAAGGAGAGGTTGAAATTAAATTTACGGTTCCTGAAAGTTTAACTAAATGGAAAGTGATGGGCTTTGCTCATACCAAAGATTTAAAGTACGGTCAGTTTGAAAAAGAAGTAGTCACTCAAAAAGAATTAATGGTTCAACCAAATGCACCGCGTTTTTTCAGAGAAGGTGATAACATTACCTTCATCAGTAAAATATCAAACTTATCAGATAAAGATTTAACTGGTAATGCCGAATTAAAATTATATGATGCCTTAACCGATAAAGAAATATCTGCCAGCATGATAGAAGCCATGCATGGCAACTTCCCTACTATTGGCTTTAGAGAATTCACCGTTAAAAAAGGATTAAGTACTTATATCGAATGGAATTTACATATCCCAGAAGGATACTCGGCAATTAAATATAAAGTGGTAGCTAAAGCCAATAATTTTACGGACGGAGAAGAAACAGCAGTGCCTGTATTAACCAATCGGATGTTAGTGACAGAGAGCATGCCAATGCCAATTAGAAGCAATCAAACCAAAGAATTTAATTTCACGAAGTTTACCAATCAAAATAATAATTCAAGTACTTTAAAAAATCATTCCTATACATTAGAGTTTACAGCTAATCCAGCTTGGTATGCGGTGCAAGCATTACCCTACTTAATGGAATATCCTTATGAATGTGCCGAACAAACTTTTGCTCGTTATTACGCCAACAGCTTAGCAACGTATGTCGTAAATTCTAAACCAAAAATCAAAGCCATTTTTGATGCCTGGAAAACAGCCAGTCCTGATGCCTTTTTATCAAACCTAGAAAAAAACCAAGAATTAAAAGCCCTTGTATTAGAAGAAACTCCTTGGGTATTACAATCAAAAAGTGAAAGCGAAAATAAAAAACGAGTTGGTTTATTATTCGACTTAAATAAAATGAGTAATGAACAAATTCAAGCCTTTAAAAAATTAAAGAAAAAACAATCTTCTAATGGTGGCTTTGTATGGTTTGATGGCGGACCAGACGATTGGTACATTTCTCAACATATTGTGACTGGTTTTTCTCACTTAGATAAGTTAGGCGTGATTAAAGCCAGAGAAAATGGTGAAGTTTGGAGCATGATTACTCAAGCTGTGGAGTATTGCGACAATCGTATGCGTGAAGAATATGAATGGGTAAAAAAACACAATCCTAAATATAAAATAGAGAATCATTTGAGTTATATGGCGATTCAGTATTTATACATGCGCAGTAATTTTCAAGATATTAATTTAGATAAACGTAACAAAGAGCATTTTGAGTATTACAAAAAACAAGAACAAACTTACTGGCTGCAAAACAGCCGTTATATGCAAGGCATGATTGCTTTAAGTTTACATCGATATAAAGATGCGACACTTCCAAAAAATATTTTAAAATCATTAAAAGAAAACAGCATCAATAGCGAAGAAATGGGTATGTATTGGAAAGAGAATTATGGTTACTCATGGTACGAAGCTCCAATTGAAATGCAAGCCTTAATGATTGAAGCCTTTGATGAAATTAATAACGATACTAAATCGGTAGATGATTTAAAAACATGGTTAGTAAAAAGTAAACAAACCCAACATTGGGGAACAACCCGTTCAACAACCGATGCCGTGTATGCTTTATTATTAAAAGGAACCGATTGGCTAGCAACAGAACCTAATGTGGAAATCACTGTAGGCGACATAAAATTAGATCCTAAAAATGATAAATCATTAAACGCTGAACCTGGAACGGGTTACTTTAAAAAAGTATGGAATGCCTCTGATATTAAACCTGCAACGATGGGTAAAATTAAAGTAGAGAAAAAAGACGTGGGTGTAAGTTATGGCGCTATGTATTGGCAATACTTTGAGCAGTTAGATAAAATTACACCACACGAAACTCCTTTAAAATTGAAGAAACAATTGTTCCTACAAAAAAATACGGCTAGTGGCATTGTGATTGAACCAATTACAGAAACTACCAAACTAAAACTAGGTGATAAAATAAAAGTAAGAATCGAATTACGTGTGGATAGAGATATGAGCTATGTGCACATGAAAGACATGCGCGCTTCAGGCTTTGAACCAACCAACGTGATGAGCGGATATAAATACCAAGATGGATTAGGTTATTATGAAAGCACCAGAGATGCGGCGACCAACTTCTTCTTCTCATACTTAAATAAAGGAACGTATGTGTTTGAATATCCTTTAGTAGTGAACCATTATGGAGATTTTAGTAATGGTATTACTACTATTCAATGTATGTATTCTCCTGAATTCACTAGTCATAGCGAAGGCATCAGAGTGAAGGTGGGGAAATAGTCATGCTGAACTTGTTTCA
>SYEI01000330.1 GCA_005800865.1 Bacteroidota bacterium
AGTAAATTAAATAGGATAGAGTCTTACAAATAATATTCCTAAACTGTATCTGGCTTGCAATTATTAATGTAAGTCATTTTATAATTCCATACCTCTTTAATGTTTTGAGATTTAAATTTTAGTTCATCTGCAATTGGTCCTTCAAATAAATCATCAATCGTTTTATGAAATAATTGCAGCCATTGATCAAAATGAGTTGATGTCAATGTCTCTCTTGTATTAACTTCCAAATGAGGTAAAAACGGCCTTCCTTTATAATTTCCTGTTTGAAATACAATATTTTCCCAAAAGTCATACATTTTAGGTAAATGCTTATCCCAATCAACTTTCATCACCCCATCAAAAACTCTTCCTAACAATTGATTATCTTTCACTCGATCGTAAAAATTATTTACTAAAATTTCTATATCAATTCTATCTTGAATGTCTTTTTTCATATTTAGATATTATTATCTGATGCAAACCATTCTGCATAAGAGGTTGGGGTTTCATCCAATCTCAAATTATGTATACTAATCGTTGAAGGCAAACAATTTTTAATTCGACTTAAGAAATCCAAAATCAAATTTTCGCAAGAGGGTTGATAATCCACATAAATCACTTTTTCAAATGTATCTTTTAATTCATTCATTTTTGAATGAGGCGAATTGGCATTTAAAACTAAAGCGTGATCAAAAACTTGTATCACCTTTTCAGATACTATTTTTTTTAGTTCTGTAAAATCAATCACCATTCCATTTTTAGGATGTGTATTGTCTTGAATTGCTTCGCCTATCAATGTAACACTAAAATGATAGGTATGACCATGAATATTTCTACATGGTCCATCATAACCATATAAAGCATGTGCCATATCAAAAGTAAACTTCTTTGTAACCCTAATTTTCTGATGTACCATAAAACTATGCTTTACCTAATTCTCTTAATCGATGAAAGTGAGAAATTAAAGCTGACCGAAATGTTGGTTTAATATTGTATGTAAAACCAAATTCAGCGGCTGTTTCCTGAACAATTGGCGCTAATTTCTTATAGTGCACATGACATATATTTGGGAACAAATGATGTTCGATTTGAAAATTTAAACCTCCAACATACCAGCTTAATATTTTATTATCTCGCGCAAAATCACTGGTTGTTTTTAATTGATGAACATACCAATCTATCTGCATCTCGTTTTCTTTTTCGGGTTGCTCAGCCCCTTCCACAACATGAGCCATTTGAAATACAAAACTTAAAATAATACTCGCTACCCAATGCATAATTACAAAACCTAATAATACTTGCCAAAAATTAAAACGAGTCAACCACAATGGCAATCCAAAAACAACAGTTAGATAAACCACTTTTCTAAATAACATTTTCCAAAACTCTGTGCTTAGTTTTTTATTCTGACTTTTGATTAATCCCATTTGAGCATACTTATACAAACGCGTAAAATCGTTAGTTAACATCACTAAGGTCATTAATCCGTAAAAGAAAAACACATATAAAAATTGATATTTATGAAACTTTCTAAATGGCTTATGTTCTGATAAACGAATCGGTCCTTTTGAATCAATATCCTCATCCAGTCCAGAAATATTAGTGTAAGTATGATGCAAAACATTGTGCTGAATTTTCCAATTGAGTACATTACTTCCTAATAAATATAATGAACCAGATAATAACTTATTAACCCATTCCTTTTTTGAGTATGCGCCATGACAGGCATCATGCATAACCCCCATTCCAACGCCTGCAATACCAATTCCCATAACCACAACCGAAGCTAATGCCATCCAGTTATTCATTGGCACTAATAAAATTAAAACAAATGGCAATAAATACATTGATACTAACGCTATGGTTTTAATAACCATTTTAGCATTGGCTTTATTAGAAATATTACTTTCTTTAAAATAAAGGTTTACTTTTTTTCTTAAAGTGGCTACAAATTGCTGTTCGTGCTTGTTGTGGTGGGGAAATTTAATGTGGGACATAATCGCTATTTAAAGATGTGATTTAATTCAAAATTTAATTTACAAAGGAACTACAGAAGAGGTGGATTAAAAATGACAATAGTCACATCTACTTTATGATAAAATACAGCAATTATTAAAAATGGGATTAGTTAGAAAAACATGATAAATGTCAGTATTTCAGAATGAGATTCATCACCAGCAAAAAAGGCAAGCCCATATACTTTTGCCCCATGTATTCAAATGCTACGCAAACTAAAGTTACCTGCTACCACTGCGGTGAGGATGTAGTGGAAAAACATTACCATATTAAAGAAAAAGAATTTTGTTGCAGAGGTTGCCAAACGGTTTACGAAATAATCAATAAAAGTGATTTATGTTCCTATTATGATTTAGAACAAAATCCTGGCATTAATCAAAAACAAGAAATAAGAAAAGGTAAATTCGATTTTTTAGATGACGCACAAATCATCAAAAAATTAATCCACTTTCAAGATGATACGCATCAACATATTATTTTCTATTTGCCTCAAATGCACTGCGCATCTTGTATTTGGATTTTAGAACATCTAAATAAGATCAATTCAGGTATTATTAAATCTCAAGTTAATTTCATTAAGAAAGAAGTAACTATTATCTATAATTTTCAGGAAACCTCTCTAAAAAAGGTAGCAGAAGCATTAACCCTTATTGGTTATGAACCCCATATCAGCTTAAATGATGTAAGTACTGACAAAGTAAAAAAATATGATACGACTGCCATTGTAAAATTAGGAATTGCTGGTTTTTGTTTTGGTAATATCATGATGTTAAGTTTTCCTGAATATTTTTCGTTGGCAAAATCGGATGATATTGGATTAAAAACTTGGTTTAATTACTTGAATTTATTTTTAGCACTTCCTGTATTTTTTTATTCAGCCTCTGAGTTTTTCATATCTGGATATAAAGGCCTTCGTCAAAAATTCTTAAACATCGATGCTCCTATAGCATTAGCTGTTTTGATTACATTCGGAAGAAGCTTATATGAAATATTATCTGGCACAGGCGCTGGCTATTTGGACTCGATGAGTGGAATAGTATTCTTTATGTTAATTGGAAGGTATTTTCAAAACAGAACTTACCAAAGTATTTCATTTGATAGAGATTTCACTTCGTATTTTCCATTGGGTGTAAGCGTTATTAATGAAGATGGAACTGAGAAACAAATATCAGTAGCTGATTTAAAAGTAGGTAACAGAATAAAAATTCATAATGATGAGATTATTCCTGCTGATTCTATTTTATTTTTAGGTAAGGCAACTATCGATTACAGTTTTGTAACAGGCGAATCTTTACCAGTTGAAAAATCCATTGGCGAAATAGCTTATGCTGGCGGTAAACAAACATCTGGCGCTATTGAATTAGAGGTGGTAAAAGAAGTGTCTCAAAGTTACTTAACTCAATTATGGAACAATGAAGCCTTTAAAGAAAATAAAGAAGAGGTTAAAGTTTCTTTTATTCATAGAGTAAGCAGATACTTTACTTATTTTCTATTTTCAATTGCTGCCATAGCGGCTATTTATTGGTCTATTAATGACCCTTCAAAAGTGTGGGGCACTGTAACTGCCGTATTAATTGTTGCTTGTCCGTGTGCTTTGTTATTGAGTGCAACTTTTACAAATGGTAATATGATTCGCATTTTAAATAAATACAAATTGTATGTAAAAAATGCTTCGGTTATTGAATACATGTCGGAAATAGACACTGTTGTGTTTGACAAGACTGGCACTATAACAGAACAAGGCAAATCTGAGATTTCTTTTCAAGGAATTGAATTATTTGAAACGCAATCTCAATTAATTCATTCATTAGCCAATCAATCTAATCATCCATTAAGTAAAAGCATTGTGTCTTTCTTACCATTTAGTAAAAGATTGAACATTAAAAACTATAAGGAATTTAAAGGTTTTGGCACATCCGCTACTATCAACGGACATTTTATCAAAATGGGATCTTCTGATTTTGTTTTAGGAAAAGACAGTGCTCAACTAATTTCGGGAAGTAGAGTGTATGTGAGTATTGATGAAGAATTTATAGGTTATTTCATTGTAAAAAATGCCTACAGAAATGGGTTAGAAAAAATTGTTTCATCACTACATACTCAATTCGATTTAAAAATATTATCAGGCGACAACTCTTCTGAAGAGAATTACTTGAAAACTATTTTCGGAAATAAAACAGAAATGCTATTTGAGCAAAAACCAGAGGATAAATTAAACTTCATTAAACACCTTCAAAATAATCATAAAAAAGTATTAATGATTGGTGATGGGTTAAATGATGCTGGTGCTTTAAAACAAAGTAATGTTGGTATAGCAATAAGTGATAATACAAATAACTTTTCTCCAGCATGTGATGCTGTTTTATCTGGAAAAAATTTCACTTTATTAAAAGAATTGGTAAACTATTGTAGAAAACAAAAAACAATTATTTTTTCAAGTTTTGTTTTATCAATACTCTATAATTTTGTAGGATTATTCATTGCTGTTCAGGGCGATTTAAAACCTGTAATTGCCGCTATTCTTATGCCAATCAGCTCTATCAGTATTGTTTTATTAACTACAGGCTTGAGCTCATTTTATGAGTTAAAACTCAAAAAACTAAATCCTGATAAAAGTCAGTTTTGATACTGACTATAATCAATTACAAAAAATGTTAACTACCTAATTTTACACCCGATATGAGCGCAATTTTCATCATGATAGGAGCCAGCCTGCTACTGGCAATAGGGTTTTTGATAGCCTTTATTTGGTCGGTGAAAAGTAATCAATATGAAGACGATTACACTCCCTCAGTAAGAATGTTATTTGATAACACCACAATCCAAGAAACTAAACAAGAAACAAATAATAACACCAAAAAAACAAAATAATATGGAACTACAAAAATTTCAGTACGACAACAAAACAGTTAAGATGTTTGCATACGCAACCATTCTTTGGGGCTTAGTTGGTATGCTAGTTGGATTAATCGCTGCCATACAACTTTATCTACCAGCAGCAAACATGTCATTACCGTATACTACCTTCGGTCGTTTACGTCCACTACATACAAATGCAGTAATTTTTGCCTTTGTTGGTAATGGTATTTTTATGGGTGTTTATTATTCGTTGCAACGTTTATTAAAAGCTCGTATGTTCAGTGATTTATTAAGTAAAATTCACTTTTGGGGCTGGCAATTAATCATTGTATTAGCAGCTGCTACTTTAATCATGGGTAAAACTACTGGTAAAGAATATGCAGAGTTAGAATTGCCGATTGATATTTTAATCAATTTAGTCTTGGTTGTATTTGGCTGGAACATGTTCGGTACAATTATTCGTCGTCGTGAGCGCCATTTATACGTTGCGATTTGGTTCTACATTGCAACTTTCGTAACTGTAGCTATGTTACACATTGTAAACTCAATTGAAATCCCTGTTTCATTTTGGAAATCATACTCTTGGTATGCAGGTGTGCAAGATGCTTTAGTACAATGGTGGTATGGACACAATGCGGTGGCATTTTTCTTAACTACGCCATACTTAGGTTTAATGTATTATTTCTTACCTAAAATTGCACAACGTCCAGTTTACTCTTATCGTTTATCAATCATTCACTTTTGGGCATTAATTTTCTTATATATCTGGGCTGGTCCTCACCATTTATTATATACTTCTGTTCCTGATTGGGCACAATCTTTAGGTGTTGTATTCTCTGTGATGTTAATTGCTCCATCTTGGGGTGGTATGATTAATGGATTATTAACATTACGTGGCGCATGGGATAGAGTTCGTGACAATGTAGGTTTAAAATTCTTAGTAGTTGCTGTAACCGCTTATGGTATGGCTACTTTTGAAGGTCCAATGTTATCTTTAAAAAATGTAAATGCCGTAGCGCATTACACAGATTGGATTGTTGCTCACGTTCACGTTGGAGCATTAGGATGGAATGGATTTATGACATTTGGTATCTTATATTGGTTAATACCAAGATTATTCCAAACAAAATTATATTCCGAAAAATTAGCAAACATGCATTTCTGGATTGGTACATTAGGTATTGTATTATATGCAGTTCCAATGTATTGGGCAGGTTTCATGCAATCATCTATGTGGAAAGATTTTACTCCAGAAGGTCAATTAAAATGGCAGTTCATGGATACCGTTACTAAAATGATTCCATTTTATATTGCTCGTTCAGTTGGTGGTGCGTTATTCTTAGTAGGTGCTATCTTAATGACTTACAATTTAATTAAAACAATTAAAGTTGGTACATTCTTAGAAATTGAAGAAGATCAAGCGCCTGCATTAGTTGGTGAATATCAATCTCACTCTAAAGATCACTGGCACCGTTGGATTGAGCGTAAACCAATTCAATTAATGATTGTAAGTTTAGTAGTAGTGGCTATTGGTGGCTTAATTGAATTTGTTCCAGTGTTCTTGGTTAAATCAAACATTCCTACAATTGCAAGTGTTAAACCATACACTCCATTAGAATTACAAGGAAGAGACATTTATATCCGCGAAGGTTGCTATACATGTCACTCACAAATGGTTCGTCCTTTCAGAAGTGAAACTGCTCGTTATGGAGAATATTCAAAAGCAGGAGAATTTGTGTACGATCATCCATTCCAATGGGGTTCAAAACGTACTGGTCCAGATTTAGCTCGAGAAGGTGGTAAATATCCAGATAGCTGGCATTATAATCACATGTTAGATCCAACATCTATGTCTCCAGGTTCTGTTATGCCAACTTACCCTTGGTTGTTAGAAGATCAATTAGATGCAAATTCAACTATCGCAAAAATAAAAGCAATGAAACGTTTAGGTGTTCCTTATCCAGAGGGTTATGAAAATAATGCCATAAAAGATATGGAAGCACAAGCAAAAGAAATTGCTGCTAACTTGAAAAAAGATGGTATTGAAACATTACCTGACAGAGAGATTGTAGCGTTAATTTCTTACTTACAACGCTTAGGAAAAGACATTAAAGCTGAAGGTTTAAAAGCACAAAAATAATTTATAACTATTTAAACGTATTAAAATGAAATTCAAAAACTATTTGGAAAGTATCACCGGAATCGGGATTTATCCACTCATATCATTACTAATATTTGTTGTGTTTTTTGGCTTAGTTACTTTTTATGTAATTAAAGGGAATAAAAAACATTTCGAAAAATTAAGCAATCTTCCAATCAACGATAACGAAACTAATTAATC
>SYEI01000331.1 GCA_005800865.1 Bacteroidota bacterium
AATTTAGGTCAATGGGACAAGTACTTCGAGGCTTTGGAGGGTTTTAATTTATTAGTGGCTAATTTCTTTGATTCTGTGATGGTGATGGATGAGGACCTGGCTATACGTAATAATAGAATAGCACTTTTACAAGCATTATATACAATGATGAACATTCATTGTAAGTTGTCAGAATTATCTATATAGGTGAAAAATGAAATTAATTATTTTAGATCGTGATGGTGTAATAAATTACGATAGTGATAAATATGTAAAAAGTGTAGACGAGTGGGAGCCGATTCCAGATAGTCTTGAAGCGATTGCAAATATTACTCAGTTAGGTTATAAAATTGTTGTATGTACGAATCAATCTGGTATAGGGCGGGGGTTGTTCTCTGTTGAAGAGTTAAATGATATACATGAAAAAATGCATAAATTAGTAAAACAATCGGGTGGAGAGATAGCTGCAGTATTTTTTTGTCCACATACAAATGAAGATGATTGCGATTGCCGTAAGCCAAAACCTGGCATGATTCATGATATATGTGAGCGCTTTAATGTTGAAAATATAGCAAATATTATGATGGTAGGAGATAGCGATCGGGATTTAGAAGCTATCCATATAGCTGGAGGAACCCCAGTATTAGTTAGAACAGGCAATGGTAAAAAGACTTTAGCTAAAGGGAAAATTCCACCAGGGACACTAGTTTTTGAAAACCTACTTGAAGTGAGTGAATATTTAATGGTAAAAGAAAATGAAGAAAATGCAAAATAAAGCTACATTAGGGATCAAAATCCGTTCGACAATAACGTGGATACTTGTGTGTTCCTTGATCCCAATTTATAATTTGATTGGTTATGTACTATTTTTTGTTAGTCCTAAGAAAAAACATAAAATTTTAACCTCGTGGGGTAGAATCTTTACATTTTTGGGTAAATATATTTGTGGTGTAGACTATGAAGTTATTGGTAAAGAAAACTTAATTAAAGGGCCGGCAATTTTAGCGAGTAACCATCAATCTACTTGGGAGACAATGGCATTTAACGTGCTGTTACCACAGCATGTGTGGATATTAAAACGCGAACTCACAAAAATTCCGTTTTTTGGATGGACGTTAAAAATTCTATCGCCGATTGCTATTGATCGTTCACAAAAAACTGCGTCAGTACAACAAATTTTATCACAAAGTGAAATACGAATCAAAGAAGACTTTTGGATTCTAGTATTCCCCGAAGGTACACGACTTGCACCAGGTGTAGATCAACCATATAAAACAGGCGTATCTAGAATGGCATTGCATTTAAATGTACCTGTGGTACCAATTGCACATAATGCAGGACATATTATGCCACGCAGAAGTTTTTGGATTTATCCAGGTAAAGTAACAGTTAGTATTGGTAAAGCAATATACCCAGATGGCTTGAATACTGAAGAATTAACCAATAAAATAAAATCTGCGATTGTAACAGAATTGAAGATTATGGGTGAAGAATAACTGTGCCAAGATTTTATATTAAAGCTCCATTGGAGGTGTCACTAACTATATCTCTACCTCTACCGATAGAAGTAGTGAGGCACTTACATGTATTACGAATTATACAAGGGCAAACCATAGAATTATTTAACGGTGATGGTTTTTCTTATGAGTGCGAGCTACTTGAGCTTACAAAAAAATCGGCACAAGTAAATATTGTAAAAAGGTTAAATAAACCTTTATCGGTAAGTTTATCTATAAAATTAGCTGTGTGTATAATAGCCAATGATAAGATGGATTTAGTAATACAGAAAGCCACGGAACTTGGATTACAAGAAATTACCCCTGTAATAAGTGCCAGAACGCAACGAATTGATAAAGCGCGTATGGAGAAAAAATTACTTCATTGGCAGAATATTATTATCAGTAGTTGCGAACAATGTGGCAATAATATATTACCAGTGCTATCGCCAATCTGTGAGATAAATGACATATTCAAACAATCAAATGAGAACGCATTAAAAATAATATTATCTCCGGTACAAAATGCAGAAAAAATTATTATGAGTACTCAAGTGCCAGCAGAAATATTACTTTTGGTTGGGCCAGAAGGCGGGTTTACTCCTGAGGAACTGAATATAGCCACGAACTCTAATTTTAAGTCATTAACGTTAGGTCACTTAACTATGCGTGCAGAAACAGCCGCAATTGCGGGTATTGTATCATTACGTACAAAGTTTGATAATTGGATGAGCTGGTAAACATTATGCAAAAGCAACAAACAACATTAGATAGGAATCCAATAATTTGGGTGAAAGACTTTCTACATTTAGCTAGACCGTATTGGAAGAGTGAAGAAAAATATAAAGCATTTTCCTTAATTATTTTAATAATTATATTTAATCTATTAACAGTGGCGATGACGGTTATATTCAATAAATGGAATAACGGCTTTTATGATTCTTTACAAAATTATGATAAAAAAGCGTTTACGCATTTGTTAATTCAATTTACGTATTTAGCATTTTTTTATATTGTTTTTCAAATCTTAGCTTATTATTTCCGTAAAATACTTGAGTTACGTTGGCGTAAGTGGTCTACTAATTATTATATTAATAGCTGGCTTAAAAATAAAGCTTTTTATAAAACTAAATTCTTATCGCAAATAAGCGATAATCCAGATCAGCGGATTA
>SYEI01000332.1 GCA_005800865.1 Bacteroidota bacterium
GTGAACTCTTGTCTTTACTATGTCATTGTATTGTCATAAAACGATATTTAAATCAATTCTAAATAGTAGTCATTCCGTTTTGTTTGCTATTTTTACCTAATGAAGTTTTTCTTAAAATACGGTTGTTTTTTCCTGCTTTGTGCTTTGTTTTTCAAAACTGCTTTATCTCAAACTCGAGAATCGGATAGGTTATATCATGACTTTTTAAAAACAAAGGATATAAACCAAAAAATGATGAAGGCTCCCTCTTTAGTTCTTTTACTCGGAAATCAAAGTTCCTTTCATAGAGCCGATAGCGTCATTATGGAACTGCAAAAGTTACAGGTTAGCGGTAATGTCGGTGATTTAAGAAGTGGAATTGTTTTATTTTCTAAAGCCCTTTTATTACGAACAAAGGATAGTATAGATTTAAGTATAACATACGCTCAAAAATCTTTTGCATTTTTTAAAGACAGCAGAAATCAGCGGGCTGAAGCAAATAGTTTGATTATTATGAATTATTTTCTTAAAAGTAAATTCGATTCATGTATTCAAATTGGAAATAGGGTGAAAGCAGACGTAATGCAATCGCAAAGCGTTTTAAGCCAGCTTGAATTGTTATTATGTGTAGGAAGAAGCTATGATTTAATGGGAAATAGAAAGAAAGCGATTGAATTGTCGTTGCAGGGGGCCGAAATAGCGAAGAAGCATGGTAAGGTAATTAAACTAGCTGAATTATATATTAACCTGTCAAGTATTTATAAAGGCGAAGATGAAATTAATTCTAAAAAGTACGCTTTGCAGTCGTTAAAAGTATTAGTAGGATTAAAGAATTTTGAAAATGCAAAAGTGGTTAATGCAAGTTATCTTATTATTGGAAATGTATATTACGATGCGCATAAGATAGATAGTGCAACTTATTATTATAACCTTTGCATGAAATCGTCTGAACGAACAAACGACAGAACAACATATTTGTCTGCTATCGGCAATTTGGGAAATGTAGCCTATGAAGAAAAACAGTATTCGAAAGCGCTTGAGTATAATTTACTGACACTACATGAATATAGAAAAATGGGAATAAAAACAGAAATTGCTGTGTCTTATGGCTCATTGGCTGATATTTATAAGGACATTAAGGATTACAAAAAGGCCATTAAATATTATGATAGTGCCTTGAAGGTAACAGAGCAAATTCATTCAGCAGATGATTTTATATACAATTATAAGGGCTTAAGCGAAACCTATGAAATGATGGGGAATGAAAAAGAAGCCTTAAAATATTATAAGTTATACAGAGCTTGGAATGATTCTGTAAATAATAATCAAAGTTCAAAGAAAATAAACGAAATAGAATTAGATTATAAGTATAAAGCGGAACAGAGGGAAAAAGATTTGATCCAAAAAAGCAAGGACATAATTACACAAGAAAAAATTAAACAACAAACTTATATAATTTGGGCGGCAGTATTGGGCGGACTTTGTTTAGTGATATTTTTGGGATTTACAGTTAAATCAAATGTCGAAAGAAAGAAGACAAACAAGCAACTGCATCAGTTTAATGAAGAAATATCGGAGCAAAAAAACATCATAGAAGAAAAAAACAATGAAATAACGGATAGTATTACTTACGCCAGTAGAATTCAACAAGGTGTTATTCCCGATGAGGAAGAATTACAAAAGTTATTACCACAGCATTTTGTTTTTTTTAGACCCCGCGATATCGTAAGTGGCGATTTTTATTGGGCGAGTAAAGTAAAATCAAAAACAAATCCTGATAGCAAGCGCACAGTAGTAGCCGTGGTTGATTGCACTGGACATGGAGTTCCTGGAGCATTTATGAGTTTGGTAGGGAACACCTTATTAAATCAAACCATCGGTCGCTCAGCTATCGAAACGCCTGCGCAAGCACTAGATTATATCAATGCACAGTTACCAAAAACCATCAAAAGTAAATTGAGCACAGGAACCATTAAAGATGGAATGGAAGTAGCAATGTGCGATTTTCATTTTGACGCATTAACGATGTATTTTGCTGGAGCTAATAGTAATATGTATTTAGTGCGTAATGGTGAGATTCAAATTTATAAAGGCGATAAACAGCCAATAGGCGAGAGTCTTTCAGGAACAATTGTGAAGTATTCAAATCAAGTAATATCCTTGCAAAAAAATGATTGCGTGTATTTAATTAGTGATGGGTATGCTGATCAGTTTGGCGGAGAGAAAGGTAAAAAATTCAAATACAAACCACTTGAAAATTTGTTTTGTACAATAGCTGAAAAGGATGTGAATGAACAACGCGAAATTTTAGCAAAAGCATTTGATAATTGGAAAAGTCATCACGAGCAAGTAGATGATGTTTTAATTATGGGAATAAAAATTTAGGAACTAAAAAAATAATAGACTATGATTGCAACATTTGATGAATACAAAAAGGAATATCAAAAATCAATAGAAAATCCCGAAGTGTTTTGGGATGGAGTTGCCAACGAATTTTCATGGAAACAAAAATGGACAAAGACCCTTGAATGGAATTTTGAAGAACCAAAAGTGAAATGGTTTATTGATGGGAAATTTAATATTACAGAAAATGCTATTGACAGACACCTTCCAGCAAAGGCAAATAAAACAGCTTTTATTTGGGAACCAAATTCTGTTGATGCAGAACATAGAATTATTACGTATCAAAACTTGTACGATGAAGTTTGTAAGTTAGCTAATACCTTAAAATCATTAGGCATTAAAAAGGGTGATAGAGTTTGTATTTATATGCCTATGATACCAGAAGCCGTATTTGCGATGTTGGCCTGCGCACGCATCGGAGCAGTTCATTCGGTTGTTTTTGCTGGCTTTTCGGCATCAGCCCTATCTGGCCGTATACAAGATAGCGATTGTAAAATTGTATTAACAACGGATGGTGCTTATCGTGGCGTAAAAGATATTCCTATTAAAGCGGTAGTGGATGAAGCGTTAGAAGTGTGTTTAAGCGTAAAAAATGTGTTGGTTTACAAACACACTAATACACCAATTACTTTGCAAGATGGAAGAGATTTAATTTGGCAAGATGTTGTGTCTAAAGCAGCCAACACTTGCGAGCCTGAATTAATGGATAGCGAAGATGTATTATTTATTTTATACACCTCTGGTTCTACAGGAAAACCTAAAGGTGTAGTTCATACTTGCGGCGGCTATATGGTTTACACATGTTATACATTTCAAAACGTATTTCAGATGGATTCAGGCACGGAGGTTGAGCGTAGTCGAAACCTATTTTGGTGCACAGCAGATGTTGGTTGGATTACCGGACATTCATATATTGCATACGGACCATTATTAGCAGGAGTGAGTGCTGTGTTATTTGAAGGGGTTCCAACTTTTCCAGACGCTGGGCGTTTTTGGAAAGTAATTGATAAACATAAAGTAACTCATTTTTATACTGCGCCCACAGCTATTAGAGCGCTAGAGGCAGCAGGATTAGATTTTGTAAAACCATACAATTTAGATTCGTTAAAAGTACTAGGAAGTGTTGGAGAGCCCATTAATGAAGAAGCTTGGCATTGGTACAATAAAAACATTGGAAAAGAAAAATGTCCTATTGTTGATACATGGTGGCAAACCGAAACAGGTGGTATTTTAATTTCATCACTAGCAGGTGTTACGCCATCAAAGCCAAGCTTTGCAACTTTGCCAATGCCGGGCATTCAACCTTTGCTAGTGGATGAAAAAGGGAATGAAATTTTAGGAAATAATGTAGAAGGTAATTTATGTATTAAATTTCCTTGGCCATCCATGATTCGTACAACTTATGGAGATCATGACCGTTGTAAGAAAGAATATTTCTCAACGTACCCTGGATTGTATTTTACAGGTGATGGCTGCCGAAGAGATGAAAATGGGTTTTATAGAATTACAGGACGTGTAGATGATGTGATGAATATTTCTGGTCACCGAATTGGAACGGCCGAAGTAGAAAGTGCCATTAATGCTCATGCGGACGTGGTAGAAAGTGCGGTGGTGGGATATCCTCACGACATAAAAGGGCAGGGGATTTATGCTTATGTCATTGTTCCATCTACTACTAAAGATCACGAAACATTAAAGAAAGAAATCATAGCCGAGGTCAATAAAATTATTGGCCCAATTGCTAAACCAGATAAAATCCAAATTGTAAGTGGCTTACCTAAAACTCGTAGCGGAAAAATTATGCGCCGTATTTTGCGTAAGGTAGCCGAAGGCGATGTGAGTAATTTAGGAGACACGTCTACATTGTTAGATCCAACTGTAGTCGATGAAATTGTTAAAGGCAAGCTATAAATGAGTTTGTAATAGTTAAGAAGACTTTTTTAAGTATGCTATAAAGTGATAAGGCACAATCTTTGTTAAGATGTATTGTCCTTCATTATATAATAATCTAAACTTTATAACATGATCACAAGAAAATTATTACTAAGCACAAGCATGATGTGTTTAGGACTATTGATTACTTTTTCTAGCTGTAAGAAAAAAGAAGAGGAACCGAAACCTGACGAAAATGGACAAGCGTCATCAGATTCTCGTCAAGCAATTGGTGAAAACGATGCGTCTATTGACGATATTAACAAAACAGTTAGTGACTATCCTTTAATGCACGGTCGAGTGGCATCATCTGCTCAAACCAATACAATAGGAGGATTATCGATTGATACTACTGGATCTTATATGGGAACTATCAAATTGAATTATGATGGGATAACTGTTATTAATAACAGAAAACGTGGCGGATCTATTAAATTAACAATTATCAATTATGCTTCTGGACAACGTTGGAAAATGGCGGGCTGTGTAATGAAAGTGGAATACTTAGCATACAGAGTTACGAGAGCTTCTGATGGACAATTTATTGAGTTAAATGGAATTCAAAATTTGACTAATATTAGTGGCGGTACTTGGTGGGAATTATTTATTGGCTCTCAGCCAAATTTATCTAGCTCGGTAACAGGCACAAATTTAAGTGTTAATTTTAATGGTGCAGGTACTGCCAATTATAACATTAACCGTCAGTTTACTTATACTTGGGCAAATTCAGTTTTAACATGTGTAGGCCAAGGTATTGGCTCATCTAGCGGCATTAGTAACCTAGAAAATTATGGTACTACTCGTGAAGGAGATGCCTTCACAAGTCAAGTAACAACACCTATGGTTTGGAATACAACTTGTGGTTCATGGGCACCATTATCAGGTCAATTAATAATTAAAGTACCTAGTAGAAGCCTTGAGTTAAATTGTGTATTTGGTGTTAATGTTGCAGGTACACCAATGACAGTTGGCTCCAATCAATGTGCTTACGGTTGGAAACTGTATTGGACACTTAATTCAAACACAGGCACTAAAGTAATTGGATATTGGTAAAATATAATTTTTGAAATAAAAAAACCCTGATGATATTCATCGGGGTTTTTTTATTCTTGTGATAATTTAAAGCTTATGAAAACGCATTAAATCCAGTAACATCCATACCAGTAATTAATAAATGGATATCGTGAGTTCCTTCGTATGTGATTACAGATTCTAAGTTCATCATGTGGCGCATAATTGGATATTCACCAGTAATACCCATTCCACCATGTATTTGACGAGCTTCGCGAGCTATTTGTAAAGCCATGTTAACGTTGTTACGTTTAGCCATACTAATTTGTGCAGGTGTTGCGCGGTGTTCGTTTTTCAACACACCTAATCTCCAAGTTAATAATTGAGCTTTGGTGATTTCAGTAATCATCTCAGCTAATTTTTTTTGTGTTAATTGGAAAGCGCCAATTGGTTTCCCAAATTGAATACGCTCTTTACTATAACGTAAAGCACTATCATAACAATCCATTGCAGCACCAATAACACCCCAAGCAATACCAAAACGCGCAGAGTTTAAACAACCTAAAGGTCCTTTTAAACCTTTGATGTTTGGAAAAATATTTTCTTTAGGTACTTTTACATTATCAAATACTAATTCACCAGTTGAACTTGCTCTTAAACTCCATTTACCATGAGTTTCAGGAGTAGTAAATCCTTCCATTCCTCTTTCTACAACTAATCCTCTAATTTCTCCTGCTTCATCTTTAGCCCAAACCACTGCTATATCAGCAAATGGGGAGTTACTAATCCACATTTTAGCGCCATTTAAGATAACATGTTTGCCATCTCCAGCATCCTTAAAGTTAGTTAACATACCTGATGGGTTACTTCCGTGATCTGGTTCTGTTAAACCAAAACAACCCATTAAATCGCCTGTAGCTAGTTTTGGTAAATATTTTTTCTTTTGTTCTTCGCTTCCGTATGTAAAAATTGGATACATCACTAATGAACTTTGAACGGATGCTGTAGAACGTAAGCCACTATCGCCACGCTCTAATTCTTGCATTATTAATCCGTAAGATATTTGGTCTAAGCCTGGTCCGCCATATTCTGTTGGAATATATGGTCCAAAAGCACCAATTTCTGCTAATCCTTTAATCCATTGTTTTGGAAAAGTGGTTGTTTGACAAGCCTCTTCAACAATTGGAGTTACTTCTTTTTTTACCCATGCACGGGCAGTATCACGAATTAATTTATGTTCATCACTTAATAGTTCGTCCATTAAATAATAATCGTGTGCTTGAAAGTTATCTGTAGCCATTTTATGTTTTTTAAAGTGTGTAATATTACGAAAATCCTACTGAACCCACAAAAGAAAAGCCGCTCTTTATTGGGTTCTCTTCTAAAAACACAAAAGCCCTACAATTGTTGCAGGGCTTTTAGTTATATATTAAATTTTAAAAATTAGTGGTGAGCGTGCTCTTCAACTTTAGCAGGTGCAGCAGTTGTATCGTGAACCGCAGGTGCCGTTGTATCTGCAACAGCAGCATGTTCTTCTGCAGGCGCAGCTTCGTGTGCTTCTGCAGCATGTTCAGTACCATGAGCTTCAGTTCCGTGACCTGAATGATCTCCAGCTTCACACTTTTTCATACACTCCTCAGAGCAATCTTCTTTGCATTCGCAAGAACCGTGATGCTTGTTATCGCAAGTACTAACTGCTAATAAAATAATTAATATGGTAACTAAACCCATAATTAAGGGTGTACGAAATGCTACCTCTTTAGGCTCAGCTGAATGATTATCGTGGTCGTGATGAGAACTCATATAATTGGTTTTAGAAATTTTGTGGTAAAAATAAATTATTTATTTAGTATTCAAAACTATTGTATCGAAATTTTTAAGGATTGTTTGCCTCCTAAATTAGACAGATTCAAAATATAGATGCCTTTTGCTACACCAGACACGTCTAAAGTATGCTGATTAACAAGGTTTGTGTTGTTATTTAAATCGCTCACAAAAACTGCTTTGCCTTGTATATCAACCAACTCAGCTTTTATAGGCCCTATATTTTTAGGAGTAATAATGGTAAGTTGATTGCTTGTTGGGTTTGGAAACACAGAAAGAGCCAATTGTTGCATATCTTCTTTAATTCCAACAAATGAGCGCAGGCGGTCTCTATATCTTGCTTGGTTAGCTGTAAAATTATTACCATTTAGATTTCCAGAAACCTCTAAATAAGGTATTTTTTCGTTTATACTTAACCATTGGTAACTGCGGACATAGTTTGGAAAGCCAAATTTGTTAAAGCCAGCAGGTAACGCAGGAATATAAATGGTATCAATTGAATATTGTGTAGTAACCACACGTAAACACGAATCTGTGCCATAAGGTGTAATAATAGTTCCCCAGCCATCTGCTTCTGTTATGCGATATCCGTGTTTTTTGTAAGTAAAAGGAATAGCACTAAAGGTTGGAGTTGAAAAATTAAAGGTTGTTGAATCTCTATCTAAATAATTTAATGGAAACACATATAATTCATCATCGTTATTCCCTTGAGCAGTTGTGCCAATGGGAATACCAGACATCGTTAGACCTAACCCTTCTGCATTAAAAGAGGAGGTTCCGTTTTTTTTATAAAAACTGTAAATATCTTTGATAGACAGGGTAAATCCACCAACAGGAATAGCAGGAATTGGTACCGAATCTAAAGTTTGTTCGCCATACTTTGGAGGAAAAAAATAGAAAAAGTAGGGAGTAGCGGATGAAGGTTCAAATTTTCGCATCATTTGTCCTGCGCTATCTAATGAACTAAAATCCCAAAGATGGTTAGCTCCTGTAGTTGTGTAATCGCCAACACTTGATAGAACAGCACTACTATATCTACAAGTATCGCCACTAATAGGCATGTTTGCGGAGGTGATTGTAATTTGCGAAGTTACCGTAAGACTTAAGCTAACAATAAAAATAAAAAGTAAATGTTTACGCATAGTGTAGTTTTGTAATCATAAATATACAAATTTATTATTACCAACTACCACCTGAGCCGCCACCTCCTCCTGAGCCACCTCCGAATCCTCCAAAAGAAGAACCGCCACCGCCACCTCCTCTAAAACCACCGAAGGATGAGCCGCCACCGTAATAGGTCATTCCGCCGCCGCTACCGCCGCCTTTAAACATAATAATGATAAAAAAGATGACTAGGATAATGAACAAAATAGGGTGATTTTTAATAAAACCTACAAGCCCTGTTGCTTTAGGTGCTGTTTTTTCGTTGTATTCGCCTTTGGCAGCTTGCATTAACGCCTGACAACCAGCTTCTAAGCCTTCGTAAAACTGTTGTTCCTTAAAATAAGGAACTATTTGATTTTCGCGAATATGTTTAGTCTGTAAATCGGTAATAGCGCCTTCTAAACCATAACCAACAGAGATAAATAATTTACGCTCTCCTGAGCCCCCTGTAGGTTTTACTAACATAACAACGCCATTGTTTTTACCTTTTTGTCCAACGCCCCAGCTATTTAAAACACCAACTGCAAAAGAGGCATCATCTAAGCCATTCAAATCATCAACTATAACAATACAAATTTGATTAGAGGTTTCTAAACTAAAATCTTGTAATTGTCGTTCAAGTTGCTCAGCTTGCTGAGAAGAAATGAAGTTGGGAAATTCTTTTGATAAATTATTATATAAACGTTCTGGATTGGGACGTTCGGGAATTTGCGCCAAACAAGGCTTCACAAACAGCGAAATAAAAGTGATTATCCAAAAAAGAGCTTTCAATTAGTAAGAAATAGTATTAGAAAGTTCGTTTTTATCATCTGTCTCAATGGGAAAGAATAATTTTAATTTTTCTCCACATAATTCTACTGCCTTTTCTATACCCGAAACATAATCGTTTTGTTTAAAATAACTGATGGCGCAATCGGTAATACTTTTCCAAAATTCATCATTCACTTTTTGATGAATACCTTCGTCGCCCCAAACCGCAAAAGATTTGGATTCAATGGCTAGAAAAAACAAAATACCATTGCGGTCTTTTGTTTGTTGCATATTTAGCTTTACAAAATGTTTTTTACATTCTTCTAAAGCATCTCCTTTGCAGGTTTTTTCGATATGTACACGAATCTCGCCTGAAGTTTTTGCTTCGGCTAATTGAATCGCTTTGATTAAGCGAGCATCATCTGCGGCGGATAATAATCGTTTTTTAAAAAACATCATTATTTAATATCCAACCCTATTTCACTTATTTTAGGGGCTTTTTCAGCACCAGCCTCTGCCTCAAAGTAAACAGCGTCTTTATATCCCCAAGCAAATATACTACCAGGTATTTTTTTAATACTGATATTAAATTCATTTACAGCATCATTGTATTTCATGCGTTCAACAGCAATTCTGTTTTCGCAACCTTCTAATTCTACACGTAATTCACTAAAGGCCTGACTCGATTTTAAGTTAGGGTAATTTTCGGTAACCATTAATAATTTAGAAATAGCAGATGATAACTCTCCTTGAACTTGCTTAAACTGATTCATGTTTTCAGCTGTCATATTTGTAGGGTCAATAGTAACTTGAGTTGCTTTAGCACGAGCCTCTACAACACCCGTTAATGTTGATTTTTCGAAATTAGCTTCAGCCTCAACCGTTTTAACAATGTTTGGAATTAAATCTAAACGACGCTGGTATTGACTTTCTACTTGATGCCATTGCTTTTTTACACCTTCATTTGCAATCATAA
>SYEI01000333.1 GCA_005800865.1 Bacteroidota bacterium
AAAATCATTTTAAAAAATATATTTCTTCAGAATTTGAAATTGTAAATTACACAGGACAATCAAGACATGAAAGTTTAGTGTATGCAAAAATAACTTCCGTTAGATTAAATGCATCAACTAATAAATATGAATTTTTAGAAAGCTACACTCCTACTTGGGATTTTCAAAATAGCAATACTACTCTATCTAATTCTACATTTAAACAAATTAAAAAAGTTACTGCCGCCAACTCTTCTGTTTTAGCATCTGGGGCATGGTATAAAATAGGCGTTACTAAAGATGGGGTTTACAAAATAGACAAAACATTTTTAACTAACTTAGGTTTAGATGTTGCGAACACCGATCCAAGAAATATTAGAATTTATGGTAACGGAGGGAAATTAATGCCTGAAAAAAATGCCGCTTTTAGATTTGATGACTTGAATGAAAATGCAATTAGCGTTGTTGGCGAAAATGATGGTGTTTTTGATGCAGGCGATTACATTCTTTTTTACGGACAAAGCACAGACACATGGAAACGAGTGGCTGGCTCAAAAATGCCATTCGATCATCAAATACATTATTTTAGCGACACCTCATTTTATTTTATTACTGCTGATTTAGGAACTGGTAAAAGAATTACTTCACAAAGTTCTCTTTCCAATACCCCAAATACAACAACTAGTAAACAAGATTATTATGGATTTCATGAACAAAATGCGACTAATCTTGTAAAAAGCGGAAGAGAATTTTATGGTGAAAAATTTGATTTAACAACAACATACTCTTTTTCGTTTTTGATTCCAGATGCTGCTATTGGCGATAGCGTTTATGTGCATGCAAGTGTTTTAGGAAGAAGTGATGCTGCAACAGTTGGTCCGTCAAGTTTTGGAGTAAATTTTAATTCAAATTCTTTTAATTTTACTTGTCCTGCAACCAATGTAAACTCATACTTAGCTGATGTTGGATACCCAGGCGAAGACTCTAAGGGCGCTATACTTAACTCTACTTTTTTATCAGTTTCTGTCTCAAAATTAACTGCTAACGCAACTGGCTGGTTAGATAATATTGTTTACAATGCGAGAAGAAATTTAATTTTCAATCAAACTCAATTTAATTTTAGAGACAGGAAAACTGTTGTAGGTCCAAACACATTTGCGAAATATATCCTCACAAATAATAATGCTATTTCTCCAGCCATTTGGGATGTAACAAACCCATTTGATATTAAGGAGCAACAATATAATGTTTCAGCCAATATTCTAGATTTTACAGCTACTTCTGATTCATTAAAACAATTTACAATTTTTACAGCTAGTCAAGCATTCACACCTAAAGGATATGGTTCTATTCCAAATCAAAATTTACATGGCATACAACAGGCAGATTTTGTAATTGTAACTCATCCTTCGTTTTTAGCAGAAGCTCAACGTATTGCCAATATTCATCAGCTATACGACACATTAACATATGCCATTGCCACAACACAAGAAGTATATAACGAATTTTCATCTGGTACACCAGATATTGGTGGAATTAGAGATTTTGTTAAAATGCTTTACAAAAGACCAACAGATCCTAATGAAGCAACTAAATATTTATTGCTTCTTGGTGATGCGTCATACAAAAACAAAGACATTAATATGAGTGGAAATACGGCGTTAATTCCTGCTTATGAAACAGCCATTTCTACTTCCTACACAAACTCTTTTATCACTGATGATTATTTTGCGATGATGGATAATAATGAGGGGGACTTACTTTCTGGCGGTCCAGATTTAGTGGATATAGGCGTTGGAAGATTTCCAGTAAAAAACAAAGCCGAAGCAATTGCCGTAACTAATAAAATTGAAAATTATTACAAACTAAACTATGGTTTTAATCCAAATGCCATTGAATCATCTTGTGTTACTGCCGAAAATGATTACCCGCAAGGCGACTGGAGAAATTGGGTGTGTTTTGTAGCTGATGATGAAGATAGTAATGAACATGTGACACAAGCTAATAATTTAGCAAACAAAATTTATAATGGGAATAAATATTATAACGTTGATAAAATATTTATAGATGCCTACGTGCAAGAATCTACTCCAGGTGGAAGTAGGTATCCGCTTGCTGTTGAAGACCTAGAAAGAAGAATTGAAAAGGGTGCTTTAATTGTAAATTATACAGGACATGGCGGCGAATTAGGATTAGCTGAAGAGCGAATTGTAGATGTTCCTCAAATTTTAAATTGGAAAAACAAAAACAATATGCCTTTGTTTGTTACAGCTACATGTGAGTTCAGTAGATTTGATGATCCCGACCGAACATCGGCTGGTGAATATTGTTTATTAAATGAGAATGGGGGCGCTATAGGTTTAATGACAACCGTTAGATTAGCTTTCTCCGGACTAAATTATATTTTAAATGATAAATTTTATAATCACGCTCTAAGCCCAATGCCTAATGGTAAAATGCCGCACATTGGTGACCTATATCGTTTAACAAAACGAGACCTAGCTCCTGGCAACTCTCAGTATATGAACTTTGTTATTTTAGGAGATCCTGCATTAAAGTTAGCATATCCACAACAAAGAGTTTTTACCTCTACTATTAATTCTCAAGCTGTAACACCTACTTCTATTGACACTCTGAGTGCTTTATCTCTTTTATCAATTTCTGGTTATGTAGGCGATGCTAATGGAAATAAATTAACCAATTTTAATGGCATTGTTTATCCAACAGTATTTGATAAAGCAGTTACAGTTACAACTGTTGCTAACGATGCGTCATCAAACCCTTTACCTTTTTTATTGCAAAAAAACATTATTTATAAAGGAAAATCAGAAGTTATAAATGGAGATTTTACATTTTCATTTTTAGTTCCAAAAGATATTTCATACAACTATGGAATAG
>SYEI01000334.1 GCA_005800865.1 Bacteroidota bacterium
ATTAAAGGTTTTTAATGCTAGATTAGCCAAATTGGGCTATTAGTAAGAGGAATTACTTTTTTGAAGCCTTGATATTGCTCACAAAATCATCAAATAAGTAACGAGAGTCTAATGGACCAGGGCAAGCCTCTGGATGATATTGTACTGAAAAAACTGGTTTGTTTTTGATACGAATCCCTTCAATAGTGTTATCGTTCAAATTTACATGGGTAATTTCAATCGCTGGATTTTTGGCAATATCCTCAGCATTTACTGTAAAACCATGGTTTTGAGACGTAATTTCGCTTTTACCAGTAATGATATTTTTAACTGGGTGGTTAATACCGCGGTGACCTGCATGCATTTTATAAGTCGAAATCCCTTGAGATTCAGCTAATAATTGGTGTCCTAAACAAATACCGAAAACTGGTTTTCCAGTAGCTACTACTTCTTTAATTAAAGCAATTTCATCTTTCATCACACCTGGATCTCCAGGACCGTTACTTAACATGAGGCCATCTGGGTTAAAATCTAAAAGATCTTTGATAGAAGATTTCATAGGGAAAACTTTCAAGTAACAATCTCTTTCTGCTAGTGAACGAAGAATGTTTTTCTTTACACCAAAATCTAAAACCGCTACTTTATGAGTTGCTGTAGATTCTCCAAAATTATAAGCCGTAGTTGTAGCAACTTTAGAAGATAACTCTAAACCTTCCATTTTAGGTACTTTCGCTAATAAGGCTTTAAGAGAATCAATATCGGCATTGTCTGAAGAAATGATGCAGTTCATAGCACCTTTATCTCTAATGTAACGAACAATGGCGCGAGTATCAACATCGCTGATGGCTACAACACCATCATTTACAAAATAATCTTGCAAGGATTGCTGAGCGCGTTTACGAGAAAAACCATCATTAAATTTCTTACAAATCATACCTGAAATTTTGATGCTATCACTTTCTACTTCGCTTTCTTCAATGCCATAATTTCCAACATGAACGTTGTTCATGACTACTATTTGTCCGAAATAAGATGGATCAGTAAAAATTTCTTGGTAGCCAGTCATACCAGTATTAAAACAAATTTCTCCGGTAGTAGTTCCAATTTTTCCGGCAGCTTTGCCTTCAAAAATTTTACCGTCTTCTAATAAAAGGATGGCTTTTGGCTTGGTTTGGTATTTTAGTTGCATAGATTTTTAGAAAGGTTTTTCTAAAAATCAAAGGTGCGAATTATTTAAACAATTGAAAAGCGTTGTTAATAGGTTTTTAATAAATACAAAAAGAGGCTACTGTTATAATAGTAGCCTCTTTTTATTTTAGATAATCTGAGAATTATTGTTTTATAATCTTAACTGTTTTTTTAGAGTTACTAGTTGTAATTGTTGTGAAATATATTCCAGCAGGTTGATTCTCGATATTTAAAGCTGTTACTCCAGCGTCAAATTTTGAATTTATTACTATATCTCCTAACATATTAGTAATAATAATTGATGCGTTTTCTGATAAGTTTACATTAAAGTTCCCATTTGAAGGGTTAGGGAATATGTCCGCAGTAAAATTATTATCTACTAGCTCGCTATATGCTGAACCTATTCTATTAATTGACATATCAGAAAGCGATGATTCGTCGTCCCCAGGTTTGCCAGCTGCCATAGCCATTACGTGGCATGGAAACCCTTCAGTTCCCCAAACACCACCTACAAATGCAGTAACCGTAATGTCATAAGCTACATTTGGTTGAGTTCCTGTAACATAACTTAAAGCAAATGTATTAACACTACTATTTCGGTTACTTGTAACACTGAAAGTCCCCGTTTGATTACTAACTTTAACTCTATAATTTGTTGCTCCAGCAACTTTTAACCAAGAAAATAGAGTTTTAGTTGTTGCTACAGTATATGATGGAGAACAAGTTGTTAATTGAGTATTAGGTGTAATAGCAGGAGTATTTACAGTACTAGCAGGTCCGTATGGACTCCAAACTCCATTTTGCATGTAAGATAGTCTTACTGTATACGTCTCTCCGTAAGCTACTCCTGGAACATAACTCATCTTAAAAAGATTATTCCAATTAGTATTTCTAATATTAACAGCAGAAAATGTAGTTGTTACTCCAGTTACTAATACTCTGTAGTTTGAGGTGCCTGGTTTCACTAGTCCAAAATTCATGTCTTCGGTTAAATCATTTAAATTATATGTTGCAGAAAAGAATTGACCTGGTGTACCAACAAATCTAACACGAGTTTCAAAAATTGCATCAGCTAAATTTATAACAACTCCATTATTGATGAATTTACCACCAGCATATGGATTCCCATTATGATAGTTTACTGGAATTGGAGCTCCAAAGGAAGAGAATTGAAAAGTGTAAACATTACCTGCAACAATATTAATACCTGTTGTTAAAGTTACAGAATTTAATCCTGACCCGGTTGTTGTGAAATTTTTTGTGGCAAGAAGCGTTCCACCATACCCTTGACCAGCAAATACTTTAACTATACATGCTGTGGTGGGAGCGCCACTATTTAATCCAATACCTACACCGGTTAATGTTCCAGTTACACCAGCAGTAAAAGATTGACCAAAAGTTTGACCAGGACTGATGGTTGAATTAGTATTTGAAGGGACATTTTGTTGATCTACAGCTGAAGTTTGAGCTTTACCAATAAAAGTCATTAACCCTAGAGATAATGTGATTGCTGATAATAAATTTGTTTTCATGTTTTTTTAGATTTTTAGTTTATGTAAAATTAAATTTACTAAACCATAAAAAAGATGATGATAGTTTCGTAATAAAATGATTATTATCATTTTTATGTCGAAATGTTGTAATAGATATATAAAAAAGGTCGCCATAATGACGACCTTAGTATGATTTAATAATATCAATTCTGATTTAGAACATTATTGCTTGATGATTTTGAAATTTGCTTCTTTGCCATTTGCAAATAATTTCACATAATACATGCCTGATTTTTGATCAGAAATGTCAATTGAATTTTCTCCAGATGTATAATTATTTTCTAATACAATATTTCCAACGATATTATAGATAGCAATATGTATATCTTCTTCTGCTGTTATCGAGAGTATTCCATTGCTTGGGTTTGGGTAAAACGAATACTTTATTTGTTGAGATTCTTCATTATTAGAAGTTATTTTTCGAGATGCTAAATAGTCGGTGTCGTCATTAGAATCTTTCGCTCCGCCAACAGTCA